>NZ_FR890689.1:0-13836 GCF_000435935.1 Ruminococcus sp. CAG:57
TTTTCTTTCTTCTGGATGAATTTCTTTCAGAACACGTACATTTCCTAAGAAATCCAAAAAATCAGTATATTTTGTCGGCAATTTGTGAGCAAGATCAAATCCGTTTCCAATTATAAGAATATTCATTTTATGTCAACTCCTTTGCTATTTGTATTAATTATAGCATAATAAATTATCCTTACTCAACAAAAACATTTATAAAATTTGGAATTTCAGCATTTTGTATCTTTTTAGCAAGAAATAATTGTTAATATTGCATAATTACTTAATGTGATTATTGTATTTCGATGTGAAAAGGCTAGATTTTTTTTATATAACTTTTTAAAGTCCGCACCACCAAGCTGCGAGATAATGACCTTAGCCAAAGCAGGATTAGGGTTAGCGATCTTAACGGGGTATTGCAGCTTTTTTTCATATTGCCACATTAGTCAGCACTCCTTTCCCACGGAAAAGGTGATGTTACCCATTCCCATTTCTTGGACGAATTGTTCTGCGTGATCGTCAATGGTCCGTATTTCTCATTGTATTGAGCAAGAAGCTTCTCTTTTTCTGCCTTGTGTCGTGCAAAATATGCCAGACCATCTCTGCAGGTAGGGTGGCTGTCGAGGTAAAGATTAGCCTCTACAAGGGCAAAGCTGCACGCCTGTATCTTTCTGAGAAGCCTCTCCTTTTCACTTAGTATTGGCATTCTTTACAGCCTCCTCTCCTATAAAAGGTTTGTCTATGGACGGGAAGATAGTTCCTCTTGAAAGTCCTACATCTGCCTCATAAGGCTTCTCCCACATCTGAAAAGGCACATATGCCATTGCCAGCGGCGTATCCTCAGGAAATCTTCCTTTCGGAAAAGGACAGGCAGGTGTGTTATCCTCTGTGTCGTCAGCAAGTATCCTGCCTAACGACAGATTGTCAAACATATCCAAATAAGTTCACTCCTTATGTTGTCTGAATCTCATATACCACAGGTTTCGTGTGGCTGTTTTATCATATGCAGCTTATAAGTCAGTGGTGTATGTATGCAGGATATTATCAAAAAACTTGCAAATCGTTCATTGAAAATACACAAAATTAATTTTCTGTGAACACGCATATTGTTTGTAACAATAAACATAGTTTAAATAACGTTAAATTTGTAAGATTTAATATTGACAAATCGGGCTTCTGCGTGTTATATTAATACTATTGAAAAAAAGCATATGCAGTGACATATGTGAACGAAGGAGAGATTATTATGAAAAATGTCAAGAGAATTCTTGCATTAACAGTTTCGGCTGCCCTTGCAGTTTCTTGCTTTGCAGGTTGCGGAAACGGTGCAAAAAAGAACAGCGATACTATCGTTATCGGCTGCAGCGGTCCGCTCACAGGTGACGCTGCACAGTACGGCGTTGCTGTTAAGAATGCTATCGAGCTTGCTGTCAAGGACGTAAATGACGCAGGCGGAATAAACGGAACAAAGCTCTCATACGTTTTCGAGGACGATGAGGCTGACTCAGGCGATAAGGCTGTAAATGCTTATAACGCACTGAAAGACAATGGTATGCAGGTAATGGTCGGAACAGTAACAACAGGTTCTTGCCTCGCAGTTATTGAAAAGACAAAGCAGGATAACATCTTCCAACTCACACCTTCTGCTTCAGCTCAGGACGTTATCAAGAACGATAACTGTTTCCAGGTTTGCTTTACTGACCCTAACCAAGGTAAAGGTTCTGCCGACTATATCGCAGAAAACAAGCTTGCTACAAAGATAGCTGTAATTTACGACAGCTCTGACGCTTATTCATCAGGTATCTTCAACACATTCAAATCCGAGGCTGAGGCTAAGGGTCTTGATATCGTTGCAGAGCAGTCATTCACAAAGGACAGCAAGACTGACTTCTCAGCTCAGATAAGCGCAGCTAAGAATGCAGGCGCAGACCTCGTGTTCCTGCCTATCTACTATCAGCAGGCTTCACTTATCCTTACACAGTGCAAGTCAGCTAACTACAACCCGACATTCTTCGGTTGCGACGGTCTTGACGGACTTCTTTCTATCAAGAACTTTGATACTTCACTTTGCGAGGGCGTAATGCTCCTTACACCATTTGCTGCCGACGCTCAGGATCAGGCAACTCAGGATTTCGTTAAGAAGTATAAGGACGCTTACAACGGCGAAACACCTAACCAGTTCGCTGCAGACGCTTATGACGGCGTAATGGTACTTGCAGAACTCATGAAGAAGGAAGGCATCACAGCCGATATGTCTGCTTCTGATATCTGCGATAAGCTCAAAAAGGCTATCTCTGATAAGGACTTCTCATATGACGGACTTACAGGTACAGGCATGAAGTGGGGCGAAGACGGTGCCGTATCTAAGGACCCTAAGGCTGTTATCATCAAGAATGGTGCTTATTCAGCACTGACAGCTGATGACATTGCCGCTTCTACTGCTCAGTAATAGCTGAAATGAAGTGCGTACAAAAAGTACGCTTAATATGAAAAAACCGGCAATTGCGAAAAATTGTCGGTTTTTTTGATTTATTTCATTAAAATGTGTTGCAAAAACTACGGGGTTATGTTATAATTTATTGTATATTGTGTTTATGACAAGGACAGATGTAATATATGTGATTACATCTTGTGTTTTGTCTATTCCAAAAGGAAGGAATGTTTGTATATGGGTTTTCTTAATAACCTCATCAACGGAATAAGCCTCGGCAGTATATACGCAGTTATAGCTTTGGGCTATACGCTTGTATACGGTATTGCCAAAATGCTTAACTTCGCACACGGCGATGTTATTATGGTGGGCGGATATGTTATATTCACCTGCATGACCACATGGGGACTAAACTCTTGGCTTTCCATAGTTCTTGCAGTTATTGCCTGCACACTTCTCGGTATAGTCATCGAAAAGGTGGCGTATAAGCCGCTCAGACAAGCTACTTCGCTTGCGGTGCTTATCACTGCCATAGGCGTCAGCTACTTTTTGCAGAACACCGCACTGCTTATATTCGGTGAAAAGCCTGTAAACTTTACATCAGTTGTAAACGTGCCGAGCATCAAGCTTTTTGACGGACAGATAGTTATTTCCGGAGAAACATCAGTTGCAATAATCGTATCTATACTCATTGTAGTTGGTCTTTCATTGTTCATCAACAAAACCAAGAGCGGACGTGCAATGCTTGCAGTATCTGAGGACAGAGGTGCAGCTCAGCTCATGGGCGTAAACATCAACCGCACTATCTCTCTTACATTCGCTATCGGCTCAGGTCTTGCTGCAATTGCAGGCGCACTGCTTTGCTCAGCTTATCCTACGCTTCAGAACACCACAGGCGCAATGCCTGGTATCAAAGCGTTCGTTGCGGCGGTATTTGGCGGTATCGGCTCAATACCGGGCGCTATGATCGGCGGTATCCTTATCGGTGTTATCGAGATACTTGGACGTGCCTATATCTCACCACAGCTTGCCGACGCTATCGTTTTTGCTGTTCTTATACTTGTGCTTATCATTAAGCCTACAGGTATCCTCGGCAAGAAGATAAGCGAAAAGGTATAAAAGTCAACTTAAAATTTTCGAGCAGACTTGCTTTGCAGTTCTGTTTTATCTGAAAGGATTGGTTTTTTGTGAAAAAAGAAGGGGCTAGCGCAAAAACAAAGTTTTTTAAGCCGCAGACCAGAAAAAGCTTTATCACATACGCAATGGTAATAGTTGCCTTTGTGGTAATGCAGATACTCAGCAGCGGCGGATATATCTCAAGTATGCTCACAGGACTTCTTGTTCCTCTGTGTGTATACTCTATACTTGCAGTATCCCTTAACCTGACAGTTGGTATACTTGGCGAGCTTAGCTTGGGTCAGGCAGGCTTTATGTGCGTTGGCGCATATACAAGTGCGATATTCTCTATCGTTACTTCTGAAACTATTGAAAATGTGTGGATCAGATTTCCTTTGGCTATACTTATAGGCGGAATAATTGCCGCAGTGTTCGGCATACTTATAGGAATACCTGTTCTCAGACTTAAAGGTGACTATCTCGCTATCGTTACACTTGCGTTCGGTGAGATCATAAAGAACGTTTTCGCAGCACTTTACCTTGGTTATGATTCTAAGGGTGTTCACGTTTCTCTCAAAAGTCTGTCAAACCTTAACCTTGAGCCTGACGGAAAGCTTATACTGAACGGCCCTCAGGGTATCAGCGGCACTCCTAACGATTCTACATTCATTATCGGCGCTGTTATGTTGCTTATCACTCTTATCATTGCCTATAACTTTGTATATTCAAGAACGGGAAGAGCAGTAATGGCTATCAGAGATAATGTTATCGCAGCCGAGTCTGTAGGTCTTAACATCACAAAGTATAAGCTTGTTACTTTTGCGTTGACTGCATTCCTGGCAGGCTGTGCAGGTGCGCTTTATTCTCATAACTTCTATACGCTCCAGGCTTCTAAGTTCGACTATAACCTGTCTATCCTTATCTTGGTATTCGTTGTTCTGGGCGGTATAGGCAGTATCAGAGGAAGTGTTATCGCAGCTATCGTGCTTGTTCTGCTTCCAGAAATGCTAAGAAGCATAAACAGCTACAGAATGCTTATCTATTCTATCGTCCTTATCGTAATGATGATAATAACTTCAAATGAAAAAACAAAGACTTTTATCAGTGCAAATACTGCTAAGTTCAAGGCTTTGTTCAAGCGTGAAAAAGTAAAGGAGGCTGAGTGATATGGCACTTCTTGAAGTAAAAAATCTCGGCATTTCATTCGGCGGACTCCGTGCAGTTGACGAGTTCAGCATAACAATAGAAAAAGGTCAGCTCTATGGTCTTATTGGGCCGAACGGAGCAGGAAAGACCACTATCTTCAATATGCTCACAGGCGTTTATAAGCCAACAGACGGCACAATCGTTCTTGACGGAAAGAACATTACCGGCAAAAACACTATCGAAATAAACCGTGCAGGCATTGCCCGTACATTCCAGAACATCAGACTTTTTAAGGATATGACGGTGCTTGACAACGTAAAGGTCGCACTTCACAATCATTATAAATACAGCACCTTTACAGGCGTTTTCAGACTTCCAAGATATTTCAAGCTTGAAAAGGCAATGGACGCAAAGGCGCTGGAGCTTCTGAAGGTTTTCGAGCTTGACGATAAGGAGAGTTTGCTTGCTTCTGGACTTCCGTATGGCGATCAGAGAAAGCTTGAGATCGCAAGAGCCCTTGCAACACAGCCGAAGTTGCTGCTTCTTGACGAGCCTGCTGCCGGCATGAATCCAAACGAAACAGCGGAGCTTATGGATACTATCCGCTTTGTAAGAGATAATTTTGATATGACGGTGCTGCTTATCGAGCATGATATGAGCCTTGTTTCAGGTATCTGCGAAAAGCTGTCAGTGCTGAACTTTGGTCAGCTCCTCTGCGAGGGTAAGACAGCGGAAGTGCTTAAAAATCCTGAAGTTATCACCGCATATCTGGGCGAATAAGGGGGTAAGTAAAATGGCAATGTTGGAAATCAATGATCTGCACGTCAATTATGGCATGATAGCCGCTTTGAAAGGTATCTCCTTTGAGGTAAACGAGGGCGAGGTCATTTCCCTTATCGGCGCAAACGGAGCAGGAAAGACCACCACTCTGCACACCCTTACAGGTCTTATCTCTGCAAAATCGGGTTCTATCAAATTCAACGGCGTGGAGCTTACAAAAACTCCTGCACACAAGATCGTGGAAATGGGTATAGCACACGTTCCTGAGGGAAGAAGAATATTCCAAAACCTCACAGTGCTTGATAACCTTAAGCTTGGAGCATTTACAAGAAAAGACAAGGAGAATATACCGAAGGATATTCAGGATATATACGAGCGTTTCCCTAGACTTGCAGAAAGAAAAAATCAGATAGCAGGTACTCTTTCAGGCGGTGAGCAGCAGATGCTGGCAATGGGCAGGGCGCTCATGTCAAGACCTAAGATAGTTGTAATGGACGAGCCGTCAATGGGTCTGTCACCGATCCTTGTGTCAACCATATTTAAGATAATCGAGGATATCAGAAAGAGCGGCACAACTGTACTGCTTGTTGAGCAGAACGCAAAGAAAGCCCTTGCTATCTCAGACAGAGCTTATGTTCTTGAAACGGGCAAGATAGTTCTGTCAGGCAAGGCGTCTGATCTTATCAATGATGAGTCGGTCAAGAAAGCATATTTAGGTGAATAGGAGTTGAGCTTTATGGCAAGGATCATAACCATTGCAAGGGGTATCGGCAGTGGCGGAAGAACTGTAGGAAAAATGCTGTCAGAGGATATGGGTATAAAATATTATGATAAGGAGCTTATAAAGCTTGCAAGCGACGAAAGCGGCATAAATGAACGCTTTTTCGGGCTTGTTGATGAAAAACTGAAAGGTTCTTTTCTGAGAAAGGGCGGAGTTTACAAGGGTGAGCTTCTTGACCCTGATGATCACGACTTTACTTCTGACAGAAATCTTTTCAATTATCAGGCGAAGATAATAAAGCAGCTTGCAGACAGAGAGCCTGCGGTAATAGTTGGCAGATGTGCTGACTATATCCTCCGTGACAGAAAAGACGTGCTTAAGGTTTTCATATATTCTGATATGGAAACTGCGGTCAAGAATATCGTCGATCTGTATGGTGTTTCTGTAAAAGAGGCTGTCAAGATAATCGAAAAGACAGACAAGGAGAGAAGCGATTATTATCGCCACTACACAGGCAGGGATTGGACAAATGCGAAAAACTACAATCTGTGTCTTGATACCAGCGACATGAGCTATGACAAGTGCGTTGATATCATTAAGGGATATATAAAGCTTCTTGAAGAGTAAGGCATAAAAAATAAAGCCGCATTGCTTTTTGGCAGTGCGGCTTTTGTGATATATGAAATCAGTTGAATTTTTCTGAAATAGTCCTTGCGGCAAATACTCCTGATGCAGAAGCCTGCGACAGAGAGTGCGTAACGCCTGAGCCGTCGCCAAGGACGTAAAGACCTTTGACAGCAGTTTCAAGGTTCTCGTCGACGTCAACTCTTGAATTGTAGAACTTGACCTCAACGCCGTAAAGAAGCGTGTCGATATTCGCCATACCGGGTGCTATCTTATCCAGAGCGTATATCATTTCGATAATATCGTCAAGCTGTCGCTTTGGGATAACAAGGCTCAGGTCGCCCGGAGTAGCTTTGAGAGTAGGGTTAAGGAACGTCTGACCAAAGCGGTGTTCATTTGTACGTCTGCCTGCAACAAGATCACCGAAACGCTGAACAAGCACTCCACCGCCAAGCATATTAGACAGCCTTGCGATAGACTCACCGTATGCGTTTGAGTCCTTGAAAGGCTCAGAGAATGTGTTGGATACCAGCAGAGCGAAGTTTGTGTTCTCAGTTCTCAGCGCAGGGTCAGCATAGCTGTGTCCGTTTACTGTGATGATGCCGTTTGTATTCTCGGTAACTACCTCACCGTATGGGTTCATGCAGAATGTTCTTACAAGGTCGCCGTATTTCTTTGTGCGGTAAACTATCTTGCTTTCGTATACCTTGCTTGTGATATGCTCAAAAACAGCCGCAGGTATCTCAACACGAACGCCGATATCAACTCTGTTTGAACGTCTTTTGATACCAAAGTTGTCACATATCTCAGAAATCCATTTTGAACCGCTTCTGCCTGCCGCAACAACAGCGTTTGAGCAGTGATACTCGTCCTTGTCTGTGATAACAGTGAAGTCGTTCTCCTTGCCTGTTATACCCTGAACACTTTCATAAAATTTTATGTCTATCTTGTCCTTGACAAAGTCATAGATGTTCTGGAGTATCTGCATATTTCTGTCAGTGCCAAGGTGCCTTACCTGAGCGTCAAGGAGGTGGAGGTCATATTTCAGAGCCATTGCCTTGATGTCGGAAGAAGTTGTGGAGTAAAGCTTAGCGTCCTGACCACCCATTTCAAGGTTTATCTTGTCAACATACTGCATAAGCTCGATAGCCTTTTCCTTGCCGGTAAATGTGTAAAGGTCACCGCCGAAATTGTTTGTGATGTTATATTTGCCGTCCGACATTCCGCCTGCACCGCCGAAGCCGTGCATAATGGAGCATACCTTGCAGTGAATGCAGGACTTAACTTTTTTGCCATCTATAGGACACTTACGCTTGCTGACAGGTCCGCCCTGATCAATAATACAAACTTTTATGTTTTTGTCAAGCTTGACAAATTCGTACGCCATGAATACGCCGGCTGCACCTGCACCGACAACAACTACGTCATAATTCTGAGCCATAACTATTTCCTTTCAAATCAAAATCCAATTTATTTTTATCCATAAAACGGGCGGCCGCACCTTTGCAGAAGATAGCCTGAAAGGAGATAACCGCCATATTTTTTCTATTTTATATCAAATACGATAGTAGCCAATGTGAAGAATATCAGTGTTGAGCAAGTGTCAACGATAGTGGTGATAAGCGGGGCAGCCATGATAGCAGGGTCAAGATGAAGTTTCTTGGCAGCCATTGGGAGCATACAGGCGATGAGCTTTGAAAGCACAACAGTTGCCATGATAGCCATACTTACCGTGAACGCAAGCTTGTAGCAATCCACAGATGTGTCACCATGATACACCAGAACTATTCTTATAGCATTGACTATAGCAAGGATAACGCTGCAAAGAAGCGCGACTCTGAACTCTTTCCACATGACCTTGAAAAAGTCTTTCATTCTTATCTCACCAAGCGCCATGCCTCTTATAACAAGGGTCGAGGTCTGAGAGCCACAGTTTCCGCCTGTGCCACTAAGCATTGACAGGAACGATACCAAAACAGGGACAGCCGCAAAAGCAGACTGATATTTGTTTACTATAGCACCCGTAAGGGTAGCCGACAGCATAAGTATCAAAAGCCATGCTATTCTGTTTTTTGCATGAGTGAAAACAGAGGTCTTGAAATAGGAATCGTCACTTGGCGCAACGGCAGCCATTTTCGAGAAGTCCTCAGTGGTCTCCTCCTCGATAACGTCCATAGCGTCGTCAAATGTAACGATACCGACCATGCGGTTTTCTCTGTCAACAACAGGCAGAGAAAGAAAGTCATATTTTGAGAACATGGAAGCAACATACTCTTTATCCTCAAGAGTATCAACGGAAATAACGTTGTCCTCCATTATGTCCTCTATTTTATCGTTATCATCAGCAGTTACGATATCAAGCAGTGAAAGCACGCCCACGAGCTTTCTGTTCTCAGTGACATAAAGTGTATTTACAGTTTCCTTGACCATACCAACGTGTCTTATCCAATCCAGTGCTTCCTTGGCGGTGTAGCTTCTGTGAAGATAAACGTACTCGGTGGTCATAATAGAGCCTGCACTGTCTTTAGGATATTTGAGTATCTGATTTATCTGCTTTCTCGTTTCTGTGTCAGCAGATTTGATTATCCTTGCAACAACATTTGCAGGCATTTCCTCGATAATATCTACCGTATCATCAAGATAAAGGTCGTCAACGATCTCCTGAAGCTCCTTATCCGTAAAGGCATTGATAAGCATCATTTGTGTATCGCTGTCCATATAAGCGAAAACGTCAGCCGCAACGTCCTTGTTCAAAAGACGGAACAGCAACGGAAGCTCGTATTTCTCGACCTCGTGATCGTCATAAAACTGCTGCAAAAGAGCAGCCACGTCGGCTTCGTTCATATCCATAAATATCTCACGGATAGCCTTGTAGTTTCTGCTTTTGAGCAGCTCCAATACTGTGTTAAACATTATATTCCCCCTAACAGCAGCGGTAATAAGCACAACAGTACAAATAATTGTACTTATACCAACTCTGTACAAATATAAGGATCTACCAAAACACAGATCGTCCTATTCAATTAAAATTGATATTTAGATCACAAAAAGGCTGCCACAAACGGGCGAGCCGCTCTGCAATCGAGGGGCGATCGTATTCTGACTGGCGTCGTCCATTTGTACACACTCCTTAAAAATCATGATTTATGCACGTTTTTACTATTCGCACACATAATATTATTATACGCTTACCTTGTTTTTTTGTCAAGAAATTGTTTAATTTAATTTTATGAACGTGCTGTAAATTTGCGAAGTATAATGAATTGCTTTTGACCTCTTGCCAAATGGGGAGAAATAGGGTATAATTATTATATGGATCGAATAATAAACCGAAAGGAATTGATAAAATGAGCGAAATAAGAGATGAAAGCTTGTGGGAAAGCGGTAAAAGAAAGATAGAATGGGTAAGACAGAATATGTCATTGCTCAGAAGCGTTGAGGAAGATTTCAAGAGAGATCAGCCTTTTAAGGGGCTGAAAGTTGCACTTTCTATTCACCTTGAAGCTAAGACCGCTTATCTTTGCAAAGTCCTTGCAGCAGGCGGTGCTGAAATGTACATCACAGGAAGCAATCCGCTGTCTACTCAGGACGATGTTGCGGCAGGTCTTGTGCATGACGGTCTGAATGTTTTTGCATGGCATGGTGCAACTGACGAGGAGTATCACAGACATATATCCGAGGTAGTTAAGGTAGGTCCAAACATCATTATCGACGACGGCGGCGACCTTGTAAACCTTATCCACAATGAATACCCTGAGCTGATACCGAACGTTATCGGTGGTTGTGAGGAAACTACTACGGGCATTATCCGTCTTATTGCAATGAACAAGGACGGTCAGCTCAAATTCCCTATGATGCTTGTAAACAATGCAAAGTGCAAGTATCTTTTTGATAACAGATACGGCACAGGTCAGTCTGTATGGGACGGAATAAACAGAACAACTAACCTTATCGTTGCAGGCAAGAACGTTGTTGTTGCAGGCTACGGCTGGTGTGGCAAGGGCGTTGCAATGAGAGCAAAGGGTCTTGGTGCAAGCGTTATCGTCTGCGAAGTCGACCCAATAAAGGCTATGGAGGCTGTTATGGACGGCTTCAAGGTAATGAAAATGGTTGACGCCGCTAAGGTTGGCGACTTCTTTGTTACTGTAACAGGCTGTAAGGACGTTATTACTGAGAAAGCTTTCATGAACATGAAAGATGGTGCTATACTCTGTAACGCAGGTCACTTTGATTGCGAGGTAGATGTGGCTGGACTTAAAAAGCTGTCTGTTGAAAGCAAGCTTGCAAGAAACAATATTGACGGTTATAAGCTTCCAAACGGTAATTGGTTGTATGTTATCGGCGAGGGCAGACTTGTAAACCTTGCCGCAGGCGACGGTCACCCTGCCGAGATAATGGATATGTCCTTTGCTATCCAAGCCCTTTCTGCGGCTTATCTTGTTAAAAACAAAGACAAGCTTACAGACAAGATAGTTTATGTTCCTGATGAGATAGACAAGGAAGTCGCAAACAGAAAGCTGAAGTTCTGGGAGCTTGAGATAGATAAGCTTACACCTGAGCAGGAGAAATATCTTAACAGCTGGCAGGTATAAAATTTCATATTAGTACAATAAAACGGACAGCTTGGGTTGTCCGTTTTTTTGTATCTTGAAATTGCCATAAATTTATTTTGTATTCAAGGTTTTAAATCACTGATTTCTGTACATTTTAATATTAGGGCGATAAAAAACAGGGCGGTGAGAATGTGGCGGCAAAGATGTATAAGATACTTACGCTTTTTTCAGTGGGCGCAATATGCTATGGTTTCATGGAAATACTTAACAGGGGATATTCTCATATCACAATGGGGGTGCTTGGGGGAACTTCAATGCTGGTTATCCATATCATGAATGGCGAGCGCAGGCGAGGAGTGAGCCTGCTGTCTGTGCTTGCAGTGTCGGCAGCATTTATCACTGCCATAGAATTTCTTTCAGGGGAGTATCTCAACCGCTATCTCGGCATGGGCATATGGAGCTATGAGGAAGTGCCGCTGAATTTTGACGGACAGATATGCCTGCCATTTGCTTTTCTGTGGTTTGGGTTATCCTATATTGGTGTGCTTGCGGATAATTTTATACGCAGACATATTTTCAAGGAATACCCTGTCATTGTTAAACGAGGAAAAGAAGAAATACCTGCGGTGGTTGGATAAGAGTACGATTATTTGTACTGCTCAGTATGTAAAAATATAATTAACTGGCGACCTCAGGTCGCCCCTACGCAAAAATTGTAAATATAGGGGACGGCGACACGCTTACATTCGCCAGTCATTCACCAACGCATATAAAAACAAATGGACTGTCTATCCAATGATAAACAGTCCGTATTTTTGTACATATCAATTTTTTGTGTACCACTTTTTCAGCACTTCTTCGCCAAGCTTGCCATAAACTGTGAAGTCACGGTTCTCTTTGGCTTTCTCTATTGGCGGCAGGATAGCTTTCCAATCCCACCAGAAATAGCCGCAGAACCAATCCAGATCCCAAGTTGCTTCCATTGCAGTGTCGTAGAAATCTGCCTGCTCCTGCTCGTCAAGTGGCTTGTCGAGCCTGTCATGGAAATCCCAAGGGTACTGCGTGCAGCCCTCCTCGTTTCGTACGCCTATCTCAGCGAACATTATAGGCTTGTTGAAATGCTTGTGAGCCTTTTCAAGGGAGCCGACAACTTCGTTCCAGCGACTGAGCATATGTTTCTTGTCCCTGTTCACGCCGTCTGTAACAGGGTAGTAGCCTGAGATGCCAATGATATCCACGTCGCTGAGCCAATCGAAACGCTGTTCGTCGCCGTGATTGATGTTGTGCATAACGATACCGCTGTAGACCTCTCTCACCTGTGCGATAAGCTTTCTGCATCTGTCGGACTGCTTGTCCATTCCTGCCATTTCACAGCCTGTGCAGAGCATTTCACAGCCGAGCTTTTCTGCAAGCTTTGCATAGTGAAGCATAAAAGCTGTGTATGATCTGAACCACTTGTCCCAATATTCAGGGTTCTCAGGCGGGAAGTCTATCCTTGCACGCCATGAATGGTCAAGGCAATCCACCATAGGCTTAAGGCAGACCTTAAGTCCCAGTGACTTTGCTTTTTTTATAGCGAAGGCAATGTCCTCGTCAGATTGTGTTCTCTCATAATCACTGAAAACTCTTGTGCTTGCAAAGCTCTCCTGCAATGCGTTTACAGGGATACATATCCAGTTCAAGCCGTTTGAAGCAAGCCTTTCCATTGACTTTTCTGCCGCTTCCGTCTGAAAATCACCTCTCTTGGAGAAAAATCCCCAAGTATATCCTTTGCAGAAAATATCTTTATTCATGTATCAAAAACCTCTCTTTTTTGTAAATGTCCTGATAGAAAAGCCACAGGTAAGTTCAAGCCTGTTCACCTTTTTAAGCTTCTCCACTGCCACGGCAGATGTTTTGTAGTAATACGGAGTCATTGTAAAAAGATTAAAAATATCCTCCTGACTTTCAAGCACCACAGGATATTCAAAAATGATCTCCTCTGACTCGTCAAATTTATTAAGTCCATATACATTGGGCTTGTTTTCGTAAGGCTTCTCATAAAGCACTTCTTTAAGCTCAAACAGATGTCTTGGGGACGGAGAAACTACCACAAGCTTTCCGCCGTTTTTCAGCACCCTTGCGTATTCGTCATTTGAAACAGGTGCAAATGTGCATACGATAAGGTCTGCAAATTTGTCTATAAACGGAAGCTGAAATGACGATGCCACTGCAAATTCGCAATTTGTGATATTTTCGCAATGTATCCTCGTCATGCAGTGGGCAACTGCCGCCTTTGATATGTCAATGCCGTAAAACTTCGCCTTTGGCAGTGCCTTGGCATAGTTCACAGTGTAAAAGCCCTCACCGCAGCCACTGTCGATAATATAAGGCTGTTTCACATTTTCAAGCAGACCGCCCATTACCTCAGCTGTTTTCTTCGCAAGCGGCAGATAATAGTTACGGTCGAGGAAATCCGTTCTCGCCTTTACCATTTCCGCATT
>NZ_FR890689.1:13887-41009 GCF_000435935.1 Ruminococcus sp. CAG:57
TAGGATTTCTGCCCTTTGTGGTAAGCAGATTTACATATCCTTTTCTCGCAATATCAAAGCTGTGACCGTTCTGACAGTGCCATACGTTGTCAAGCTTTCTGAGCCGTTTTTTGCATATCGGACAAACATACATATAAATCACCCTGAACATTATAGCATTTCCCTCTGCTTTTAGCAATGGATATTTTATTAATAAAAAAGTGCTTGACAATCGTCGGGTTATGCTTTATAATATCAATATATGCAAAATGCGGTGACGGAATTATCCGAAACAGTGTCGGTAAAGAGAAAAGGCGGTGGGTGAAAGCCTTTGCGGCAAGTTCGGTGGCTAACCTGAGCGGTGCTGAAAACAGCAACGTATGCTCTGCGTTAAAGGGCTTCGAGTGGTCGGGCGATGAGTTCGGCAATTTGGGTGGTAACACGGAACTGTCGGTTTCGTCCCATGTTTAGGGACGAGCCGTTTTTTATTTTGCGAATAATTTCATTTGGAAGGATCTGAATTTATGGAATGGACAGGACTTAACGAACTGCGTGAATCTTATCTGAAATTTTTTGAGAGCAAGGGTTGCTTAAGACACAAGAGCTACCCTCTCGTACCTCAGAACGATAACAGCCTGCTGCTTATCGTTGCAGGTATGGCACCTCTGAAGCCTTACTTCACAGGTCAGGAAACACCTCCGAGAACAAGAATGACAACTTGTCAGAAGTGTATCAGAACCGGCGATATCGAAAACGTTGGTAAGACGGCAAGACATGGCACATATTTTGAAATGCTTGGTAACTTCTCATTCGGCGATTACTTCAAGAAGGAAGCCATTGCATGGGCTTGGGAGTATGTTACACAGGTACTCAAACTGCCAAAGGATAGACTTTATATCTCTGTTTACGAGGATGATGACGAGGCTGAGAAGATATGGCATGAGGACGCTGGCGTTCCAATGGATCATATCGTAAGAATGGGCAAGGAAGACAACTTCTGGGAGGCTGGAACAGACGGCCCTTGCGGTCCATGCTCTGAGATATATTTCGACAGAGGCGAAAAATATGGCTGTGGCAAGCCTGATTGTAAGGTCGGCTGCGACTGCGACAGATATATGGAGTTCTGGAACCTTGTGTTCACACAGTTTGAAAGACATGAGGACGGCACTTATACTCCACTTAAGCAGAAAAATATCGACACAGGTATGGGTCTTGAAAGGCTTGCTTCTATCATGCAGGACGTTGACTCTATCTTTGACGTTGATACAGTAAAGGCTATCAGAGATCATGTTTGTAAGATAGCAGGCTGTGAGTACGGCAAGGAGTACAAAAAGGACGTTTCTATCAGAGTTATCACAGACCATATCCGTTCTGTAACATTCATGGCGTCTGACGGAATCCTGCCGTCAAATGAGGGCAGAGGATACGTTATGAGACGTTTGCTCAGAAGAGCCGTTCGTCACGGAAAGCTTCTCGGCGTAAACGGACTTTTCCTCAAAGACCTTGTAAAAACTGTTGTTGACTGCAACAAGTGTGAGTATAACGAGCTTGAAGAAAAGTATGACTATATTGTAAAGGTGCTCACAACTGAGGAGCAGAACTTTAATGCCACTATCGACAGAGGTATGAAGATACTTGACGATCTTATCGCACAGATGCAGAAAGACGGCAAGACGGAGCTTGACGGCGAGAGCTGCTTTAAGCTTTCCGACACATACGGTTTCCCTATCGACCTTACAAGAGAGATCCTTGAAGAAAAGGGCATGACCTGTGACGAAGAGGGCTTTGCTGAGTGCTATGCAAAGCAGAGAGAAACAGCCAAGAACGCTCATGCTGCAACAAAGTATATGGGTGCAGACGAAACTGTTTTCCATAAGATAGATAAGAATTTCCATACTGAGTTTATCGGCTACGACAAGCTCGAGGGCGACAGCGAGATATCATTCATCACAACTGATGATGAGCTTATCGAAAACGCAAAGGCTGGCGATGAAGTATATATCGTATCTTCACAGACGCCATTCTATGCAGAGAGCGGCGGACAGGTGGGCGATATCGGTACTATCGTTACAGAAAGCGGTAAGTGCAGAGTCGTTGACACACAGAAGGTCGTTGCAGGCAAGTTCGCTCATAAGGCAGTTGTTGAAGAGGGCGAGATAGCTGTAGGTCAGAAGGCTCACTTCACTGTTGACAGAAAGACACGTTATGCTGTTATGAGAAACCATAGCTGCGCACATCTGCTTCAGGCTGCACTGAGAAAAGTTCTCGGTGAACACGTTCATCAGGCAGGTCAGCTCGTTGACGCTCACAGACTTAGATTTGACTTCTCACACTTCAATGCAATGACAGCAGAGGAGAAGCTCAAGGTCGAAGCACTTGTAAACAAGTATATCCTTGAAGCTCTTGATATAAAAATGGAAGAAATGCCTATCGCAGAAGCTCAGAAGCTTGGCGCTATGGCTCTGTTCGGTGAGAAATACGGCGAAACTGTAAGGGTTGTAACAATGGGTGACGGTGACGAAACAGCTTCTATCGAGTTCTGTGGCGGTACACATCTTGACAATACTTCAAGAATAGGTCTGTTCAAGATAATCTCCGAAAGCTCTGTAGCTTCAGGCGTAAGACGTATCGAAGCCGTAACAGGCAGAGGCGTTCTGGAGCTTGTTGAGGAAAGAGCCGCAACTATCCAGCAGGCGGCTGAAAGCCTTAAGCTTGCAAATCCACTGGACATCGTAAAGAGATGCCACACTATCATGCAGGAAGTCAAGGATCTTGAAAAGGAAAGAGACGCTTTGCAGGCTGAGATAACAAATCTCAAAACAAAGTCACTGTTCGATAATCCGTATGAGGTCAACGGCGTTAAGGTAGTTACTGCAATGCTCACAAATACAAGACCTGATATGCTCAGAAAAATGGGCGACGAGCTTAAAGCAAGAGAAGCTGACGCAGTTGCAGTTGTTGCAGGCGTTGACGGTGAAAAGGCAAACCTTGTTGTAGTTTGCGGTAAGAATGCTGTTGCAAAGGGTGCACACGCAGGCAAGATAGCCGGCAAGGTAGCAGCACTCACAGGCGGCAAGGGCGGCGGACGTCCTGACTCTGCTATGGCTGGTATCGGCGATAGATTTAAGATCGACGAGGCACTTGACAAGGTAAACGAAATAGTTGGCGAATTTGTAAAATAATATGGGCAAAGGCTGTGCAAAATGCTGTGCAGCCTACCCCTTTTTGAAAGGCGGAGAGATAAATGGAAGATTGTCTTTTTTGTAAAATTATTTCCGGGGAAATACCTTCAAAGAAAATATACGAGGACGAGCTGACATACGTTTTTGAGGACATTGCTCCTACAGCTCCGATTCATTATCTTGTTATCCCTAAGCAGCATATTTCAAAGCTTGACGAGATAACCCCTGAGAACAGTGCAGTTATTGCACATATCTATGAAGTTATCGCAAAGCTTGCCAAAGACCTCGACCTTAAGGACGGTTTCAGAGTTGTTTCCAACTGCGGCGAGCAGGCAGGACAGAGTGTTTTCCACATTCATTTTCATCTTCTTGCAGGCAGACCACTTGCTTGGCCAGCCGGTTAAAGAAATCAAACGGGCGGGTAAATTTCTTATCCGCCCTTAGTTTTAAGGGGGACGGCGGCAGTGGTGAGAAAAAGCTGTTATATCGGCTTTTCATATTTTGCAGGACTTTTTCTCTGTACCATTGGCTGGGGCAGGAACAACGCAGTTTTCGCACTTGCGTCAGCGTGTGTAGCTATTACAGCCTTTGCGCTTTTTAAGAGATACCGAAAGCATATAGCACTCTGCTTTGTTTCGTTCCTGATAGCGGTGGGAGTCAATACCGCTTATACTCACATTTTCTATGATAAACTGACAGCTTTAGACGGAAAGACCGTCACAGTTAGAGGCGAGATAACCGACATAAGCTATATAGGCTCTGACACTTGTCGACTAAGTGTCAATGGTACCGTTGGGGGAGTAAAAGGCAGGCTGACCTTTCATGCAGATGACATTGAATATGATTACTACGACAATATCGTGGCGACAGTAAAGGTCAGCAGGATAAAAGACAGCATCAATTTCAAATCAGAACAGTATGACCGGCCTAAAGGCGTTTTTCTCCAAGGCTCGACCGCTGAAAACATAGAAGTCACAGGCGGCGGAAACACCATTTTACGCAGTATAATGCACTATCGTGACAAGATGTTCATGTTGATAAACGATATCATAGGCGGAGATGAGGGCGGTTTTGCCGCTGCAATGCTCTGCGGAGATAAAACTGAGCTTTCAAAACAAACGAAGCTCACGGTCTATCGTAGTGGCATAGGTCATATATTTTCCGTGTCGGGAACTCATGTGGTCATTATAAGTGCCATGATAGGCTGGCTCATGCAGAAACTAAGCAAGGATAAGCGTGTGATATTTGCCGTCCAAACTGTGGCAATGTGGGCGTTTGCGGTCTTTGCAGGATTTTCAGTATCCGTTGTGAGGGCGGCTGTTATGCTGACCTTGGTCACTGCCGCACCGCTCCTTTACCGCAGACCAGACCCAGCAAATACTCTCTGCCTTTGCGCTGTTGTAATACTCACTCTTTCACCCTATGCGGCGGCAGACAGTTCGTTTTTGCTGTCATTCACAGCTGCGTTTGTTATAAGCGTTGTATGCCCGAAAGCGGTGACGATGGTAAAGCGCAGGGATATTCTTGGCAACATTGAGCGTGAAATAGTCACAGCGGTGACGATACCTCTTTGCACAATGCCTGTTCAGCTAATGTTTTTCAGCGAAATATCTCTTGTTGCACCACTATCAAATATCCTGCTGGTGCCTGTCTGTACCCTTGCTCTGGGTCTGACGGTAATAACTGCGGTAACAGGCGGTGCGGCAATAATAGCCTATCCTGTGCTGACGGTGGTAAAGTATCTTCTGAAAGTTGTTCTGTTTCTTGCTGAGCTGTTTTCAAAATTCAGCTTTGCCTATCTTCCTCGTGGAGTAAGACCACTTGGTATTGTAATGCTCGTTACCTGCCTTGTACCTGTGGCGGTCATGTTTCTGAGAAAGTCAGTAAAGCTTGGGGCTTTTTGCACTGCTTTAATGCTTGTATGTTGGACAGCGGTGTATAATTTTTCTCTTGCTTTTGGAGGCTCGGTAAAGATAGTTGTAATGCCAAAAGGAAATGCAGTGCAGGCTGTGCTGTATGATAAAACAAAAGGTATGGTTTTCGATATGGGCAGTAAGGGCAAGCTCAACAGCGGTATGGAAAGCTTTTTGGAGCTTTACGGCATAAAAGAGCTAAAAGGCGCATTTATAGAAAGCGAACAGTATTACACTATAACGAAATATAACGAGCAGATGACTATACAACCTGACAGATTTTATATAAATGGCGAGCCTGATAATGACAGCGAACTGCCGTTCATGACAGGCGCACAGCTTGATTGGAACGGTGTTAAGATAGAAGCACTGGAGGACGGCTATAAAATTACCACCGAGGGCTGTGTGGTCACTATAGAAAAAGGTTCTGTCACCATAAACGGCAGAAACCTTGACACAACAGATGAAGAATACCCATTGATGATAAATATGAAAAATTCGCAGATAAGGAGGACGGACTATGGCTTTGCTTACGGCTTCGGCTCTTGGTAAAACGATAAGAGAGAATGATATCGACAGCCTTTATTATTTTTACGGACATGATACAGCGGCACTTGAAAGCTTTACAAAAAGGCTTGTGAACAAGCTTTGCCCTGCTGACGCTCAGGTCATGAACTTTCATAAGCTTGACGGCAAAAATCTTGATTTTCCAATGCTTACAGACGCTTGCGAAGCTCTGCCTTTTATGGCTGAACGTGTGGTGGTGACTATAAACGACCTTAATATAGACGCAGTGACTAAGGACGATCTGGACGACCTGAAAAAGATCCTAGGCTCTCTTGGCGAAACCACCACAGTGATAATCTATGCCACAGGAGTTGACCTTTTCAAGAACAAAAAGTATCTTACAGACAAAAACAAGCGCTTTGCAGATTTCTGCGAAAAGCACGGCACTGTCTGCAACTTTGAATACAAAAGGGCTTCCGACCTTGGAAAGTCTATATCCACCTATCTTGCAAAAAGCGGCTGTACCATAACAAAAAGCAACTCAGAGTATCTTGCAAACCTCTGTTTGTGCGACACTGCATTTATCAGCAAGGAGCTTGAAAAGCTTTCGGCTTATGCAGAGGGCAGGGAGGTAACAAGAGAAGATATCGACTTGCTTTGTATCAGGCGTATCGAGTCGGACGGATATTCTCTTGCAATAAATATCCTCAGAGGCAATGCGGCAATGGTCTTCACACGTTTGCGTGAACTCGATGTGCAGAATTATGAACCATATGCTATAATAGGAATAATCGGCTTTTCCCTTGCGGATATCTATAGGGCGAAGCTTGCACGTTCCTCTGGCAGGAGCGTTGCAGACGTGGCTAAAGATTTTTCCTATGCGAAAAACAGAGAGTTTGCAGTAAAAAACGCCTATTCCGAGTGCGGAAATATCTCGGCGGAGCGTATAAGAAAAACGCTTGAGATACTTTCTGAAACCGACCTTATGCTCAAAACAAGGTCACGGGGAAAAGACGGAGATATGCTCACCCTCGAGCAGGGGCTTGCAAGGTCAATGGCGTTAAGGTGTTAGTAAATGGAAAAACTTAAAATATCAAGGGCAATAATCGTTGAGGGAAAATATGATAAGATAAAGCTTTCGTCCATAGTTGACGGCGTTATAATTGTCACTAACGGCTTTCGTATCTATAAAGACCCTGACAAGGCAGCGCTTATAAGATACTATGCTCAGCATGGCGGAATAGCAATTCTTACTGACTCTGACACAGCAGGCTTTTGCATAAGAGGGCATATAAAGGGTATCGTCCCCAAAGGCGATATCGTGAACGTGTATGTTCCTGAGATATTCGGCAAAGAAAAGCGCAAGACAGAGCCGTCAAAAGAGGGCTTGTTGGGGGTCGAGGGCGTTCCTGCGGATATTATCAGGGAAGCCTTTGAAAAAGCAGGCATTATAGGCGAAAAGGTCGCAGACAGAGAACTCATGACCAAGCTTGACTTTTATGAGCTGGGTCTAAGCGGCAGACCTGACAGCAGCAGGCTCAGACATCTTGTGTGCGAAAAACTGTCGCTGCCCCAAAAGCTCACTGCAAACGCACTGCTTGAAGTGTTGAACACAATGCTCGATAAAGACAGCTTGCAAGCACTCATAGAGGAATTGACCTCAGAAAACAATAAAGACAAGGAGAATAGCATTGGTTAGTCTTGAATTTTTATATTTCTTTCTTCCTGTTTTTATGGGAGTATACGCTTTGTCAGGGGTGCGTTTCAGAAAAGCCGTGTTCCTGCTTGGAACAGTTGTGCTGTGTCTGTGGGTGTCCACATGGGGGATAATACCAATGGCGGTGTGTGCTGTTGTATCATACTTTTGCGGCAGGCTTATCCACCGCTTTGCAGACAAAAAAGGACTTAAAAGGCTATGGCTCATATTATCGGTGGTAGCAAATATGGCAGTGCTTCTTGTATTCATAAGAAGCGGTCACAGCAGCTATGACGTGACGTCTATATTCACAGGCAAAGGCGCAATGCTAAAGCTTTTCCCAGTGTGGGGAGCGGGCGTTTTCACTCTCCATGGCATTTCCTACTGCATGGATATCTATAGGAAAGAAATAGAGCCTGAGAAGAATTTTCTTTTGGTATCTCAATATATATGCTTTTTCCCATGCTTTAGCTGTGGACCGATACTTAGATTTTCGGATATGAGCGAACAGCTTAGAAAACCTGTCATAACCTCTGGAAAGCTTGCAGAGGGCATAAAGCTTATGCTTATAGGCTTTGCGGAGAAGCTTTTTCTGTCGGATCCTATGTACGAGATGTGGCAGCACATAAGGGGAGTAAGTACAGATTCGCTCTCCGCCGCTTGTGCATGGCTTGGGATAATAGCTTTCTCCTTTGCGTTCTACTATGAGCTTAGAGCTTATTCGCATATTGCACAGGGTATTGGTTCAATGCTCGGCTTTGAACTTCCTGATAACTTTGATCTGCCGTTTATGTCAGCAGGCTTCAATGAGCTTATAAAACGATTTGCCTGCACCTTTTATAGTTGGGTGAGAGATTATTTCTACAGACCTATATGTAGAAATAAAGACAGCGTTTGCCTTTGGGCATTGATACTGTCTGTGCTTGCAGGCTCGGTTTGGTATGGCTACGGCAGACACATAATGCTGTGGGCAGCGTTTATTTGTGTTATGCTTGGCATAGAATATCTCTTGAAAAATATTCTTGCGGCTGTGCCGACAGGGGTAAGATGTGCGGTGATGAATGTTCTGTTTCTTATGGGTCTGCCGTTTCTTGCGATAGACAGCCTGCCTTCAGCCTGCGGATATGTTGCCGCAATGCTCGGCGGCGGAAGCTTTGCAGGAGATGTTCTAGCATCGTATGTGATAAAAACAGGAGTTGTGATGTATCTTATCTGCGGCTTTTTTGCAACAGGTATCGGCAGATATCTCAAACGCAGGATAATGCAGCTCAATACTAATATAGTTTACATAATCGAGCCAATGCTCACTATAGGATTTCTGCTTATCAGTACAGCGTTTCTTGTGGGCGGAGGTAATTCGTCTATGAATTTGTTTGTGAGATAAAATGGGAGGAGTGAACATTAATGAAAAAAGCTGCTGATTATATCGCAGTAAGCGCATTTTTTGTAATAGTCATAATGTTTGCGGCATATACTCTCGTGATGGGCAGACATGGATCTGAAAGTGATAAGGCAGACAGTTCAGATATAAGACATAACGTTCAGACCTATGTTAGCAGTAATTTTCCTCTAAGCTCAAATTGGAAGTCGCTCAGAACGACCATGTTTGTGATGACTGGTAAGAAAAATTTTGATAATATCTATATCCTTAAAAATCGTCTTGTAGAGATCACAGATTTTGATAAGGACAGGCTTGATAAAAATATCTCGCAGATAAATGATTTTTCAGAAAACACAGATACACCTGTATATGTTATGTTAGCTCCGACTGCCGCAGGTATCTATTCTGCTAAGCTGCCTGCTTATACTTCAAACACAGACCAGCGTGAAATGATAGATAATATCTATTATGACCTGGACAGCAGGATAGACACCATAGATACGTTTTTTCCTATGTATTCTGCAAGAAATAATTACGTTTACTATCGTACAGATAGAAAGTGGACTTCCTTCGGGGCATATTTTGCCTATGCGGACGGCATAAAAGAGCTGGGTTTTGAGCCGGTCGTTCTGTCCAATTACGATCAAGAATATACCTCAAATTCTTATTATGGGGGACTTTACAGTGAACTTTGCTATAACAGCATAGGCGCAGACAGAGTGAACATCTTCCGTTCAAAGTATAAGACTACTGTGGATTCTGTGGAGCTTTACAGAGAAGATCAGGTGCTTACCTCAAAATCTGTTTATTTTAGATCTGCACTGAAAACAGCAGATAAAACGGCTATCTTCCTGCAAGGTGACAACTTTACTAAGGCAACGGTCAAGACAACTGCAGAGGACGCACCAAAGCTTCTTATCATCAAAGGAAGCTATGCCAATACCCTTGTGCCGTTTCTTACCCCACACTACAGCGAGATAACCTTGGTAGACCCTGACAAACTCAAAGAGGAGGGCAAGACCCTTTCTGACGTGGCAGATACGAGTGCATATGACCAGATATTATTTATGTATGACTGCGACCAGTTTGCAGATGAAACAAATTTTGACCTGCTCAAATAATATGGGCTATGTACTTGAAAAAATGGAACAGATGTGATATAATAAAGAAAATGCCGTACAAGGAATGTGCGGCATAATGTATGTCTGAATATTTGAGAGGGTGTTTGATGTGAGTGAGCAAAAAAACAGACTTGATCTTATTGATCTTAATGACTATCCAGTATCTTGGTGGCTGAAACTTCTTGACCTCGGTCATAAGATAGTTCAAAATCCTGCCGCCTACAGCGAGGCTTGCAAGGGCAAGATAATGGGTACTCTTTTCTATGAGCCGTCAACAAGAACGCAGATGTCTTTCCAGACCGCTATGCTACGTCTTGGTGGAACGATAATAGGCTTTGACAATCCTGCCACTTCTTCCGTTGCAAAGGGAGAGAATATCAAGGATACCACAAAGATAGTTTCCGGCTATGCCGATATCATGGTAATGCGTCACCCTACCGCTGGCTCGGTAAAGGCTGCGGCACTCACTGCTGATTGCCCTGTTATCAACGCAGGCGACGGTGGACACCTCCACCCAACACAGACACTTACAGACCTGCTTACACTTAGAGAAGAAAAGGGCAGACTTGATAACCTGACCATAGGCTTTTGCGGTGACCTTAAAAACGGCAGAACAGTCCATTCCCTTATTAAAGCAATGGTATGTTTTCCAAACAATAAGTTCATATTAGTTTCAACTTCTGAGCTTGCTTTGCCTGTGTATGTAAAAGATATCCTTGAAGCGGCAGGCATGGAGTACAAAGAAGTTACCGACCTTGAAGAGGTTATCGGTGAGCTTGACGTGCTGTATATGACAAGAATACAAAAAGAGCGTTTTGCTTCTGAGGAGGAGTATCAGACTCAGAGCGGAAATTACATACTCGATACAAGAAAGCTTTCAATGGGAAAGCCTGACCTTATAGTGCTTCACCCTCTGCCAAGAGTCAATGAGATAGCTATCGAGGTGGACGACGACCCGAGAGCAATGTATTTCAAGCAGGCAAAATACGGTATGTATATCAGAATGGCACTTATACTTACAGTTATAAACGGCGATGGTGCTTCGCAGCCGCTTATGAAGGGCAGAGTGCATAAGCACATTGATTGTTCAAATCCTAACTGTATCACTCACCACGAAAAGTATCTGCCACATTGGTTCAAAGGCGACGGCACAACGCTTGTTTGCGAATATTGTGACGAGAGAACATTGGTGGAATAAAATAAGAGCTTAATGGGGTAAACAAAGGCTGTGTGTCAGTCTTTGTTTACCCTTTTTTATTGTGCAGATAGCGTATATTAATAGCCTTGTGATATGCAAAATCGTTAAAAGTAACGAAATTCTTACAACATGGTAACAAATAATCTTGAAATAACGTTGAGCGTGTGGTATAATTAAAATGGATAAATTTTTTACAGGAGCTTTGATCTAATGAATACACTTTCAGATGAGGAGTTTGAACAGATCTACGGACGAAAGCCTGTCAGAAGGGTGAAAAAGAAAAAAATATACTGGAACAGAATTATTATTGCATTGATAATACTTATCGGCATTGTGACTGGTCTGGTAAAGCTGACAGCCTTGGTAGTATCAAAGATCAAAGGAGACGATACGCAAAAAACAAACAAGGTATTGAATAATACATCTTCTGTCGCTGTGAAGGAGGACGCTTCTTCTGCTGAGGATAAAAAAGACGAGCCTGCGAAGTATTCTAATATGGACTTTACAGTGTGTGTTGACGCAGGCCACGGTGATTATGACGGCGGCACAACTGATGCCTCAGGAAAAAGATATGAAAAAGACGATAACTTAAAGGTCGCACTTGAGGTGCAGAAATATCTTGAAAAATACGGCGTCAATGTGGTGATGATAAGAGATGATGACTCTTTCCTTGAGCTTGACGAAAGATGTGCAAAGGCAAATAACGCCAAGGCTGATATGTATGTTTCACTTCACCGAAACAGCTATGACGGTGATATTTCGGGCGTTGAGGTTTGGGTGAACAATTCTGAGCCTGAATATGACACAAAGCTTGCACAGAATATACTTGATGGTCTTGAAAAGGTAGGTATATCTGAAAATAGAGGAGTACAGTATGGCTACGTTGGCAATTCCGGTGTAAACTACTACATAAATGCTGACACTGTTATGCCAAGCTGTCTTGTGGAGCTTGGATTTATAACCGAGGATATCGACAATAAGCTTTTTGACGAACACCTTACAGAGTATGGACAAGCTATTGCTGATGGTATAGTTCAGACAGCTGTTGATGTTGGTCTTGTTGATGAAAGTGGCAAAAGACTTATGTCTGAGCAGCTTATCTCACCTGAGAAGCCTGTGAACAATAAGGATTCTTCATCTGCGGCTGACGCTATGACAACGCCGATGGAGACGGATTCTTCTGCTGACGTTTATAATACTCAGGAAAACGAGTGGTATTGATAACAAAAAAATAAAAGCGAACACAGTTCGTTTCTGCTAATGCAGAGAAACCGTGTTCGCCTTTTTGTTGCTAAAGCTCTTTTCTGATGAGTTTGAATTTCTCAAATTCTTTCGTCAGGTCTGCCAGAACGTTTTCAAGACCCTTTTCAGAGTATTCTTCGTGATATTCTGCCACAAAGTCTGTTACCTCCGTGACGCACTTTGTGCCGTACCATACTCTGACATAAAGCTCTTTTTCATCGCCGAGAATAGGGTCTATGCGGTAGCTGAAATTGGTGTAATTGCTGCCGGACCAGGTGTTTTTTTCTTCAAAATAGTGAAATGTGGGTATATCAAAATAACCATGGAGCATTGCGTATTTTCCTTTCAAAAATCATTCGTTTATGATATTATAGCATATCACTGTTCCTTTTTCAAGCATTTAGTCTGCTTCTTAATTAAATTAGCCTAAAAAACGTTTACAATTTTGTTAGGAATGTATATTGGAGAATTGTTCAAAATATGTTATAATTGATGATGGTATGACTATTTCAGCGGTATGCTGTCGCAGAAAGGATAAGATCTATGAGCATTACAATAAAAGATGTTGCCAAGGAAGCCGGTGTTTCAGTGGCGACAGTGTCAAGGGTTCTCAACGGAAGCTGTAACGTATCAGATGAGTCAACAAAAAAAGTCAATGAAACTATTGCAAGGCTCAACTATTCTCCGAATTTTCTGGGAAGAAATCTTAGAAAGTGCGAAACGAATGTTATTCTTGTAATTATGCCGACCTCTGAACATTCTCTTTATTCAAAGATAGTCATGGGTATGCAGGATTATGCAGGACAAGTTGGTTACGATATCATAACTGCAGTTTCCTATTCAACCTCGACCGCTGAAACAAGGCAGATGAATATGCTTTTTAACAGAACTGTTGACGGTGTTATCCTTCTTGGCACTCAGTATGACGCAGCTTCGCTTAATAAGCTCGCAGAGAATTATAACGTTGCTCTGTGCTGTGAGGGCGTGGAGGGCGCAAATGTGCTTACTGTCGCTGTTGACGATGAACAGGCTGCGTTTGACGCTGTCGCTGCTCTTATCAAAAAGGGTCATAAAAGGATAGGCTTTATCGGAACGAACTCTTCGGCTATCTCCTCCACTGCAAGAGAGAACGGCTATATAAGAGCATTAAAAGAATATGGCATAGAGATAAAGAATGAATATATCTATAAAGAGTCCTATGACTATGACTGCGGAGGCAGAGCGTTTGAATATTTCAATGCACTTGCTGAGAAGCCTACGGCGATTTTCGCTGTGTCAGACTTGCTTGCTATCTCTGCAATGCACAAGGCAATAGATATGGGCATTGATGTGGGCAAAGATGTCGCCATAATGGGATTTGACAATATATCCATGTGTGAGTGGATAATCCCTACACTTTCAACGGTTGAACAGCCTTGCTCAAAAATGGGCGAGCTTGTTGTGGCAAAGCTTATTGAGAACATGAATAAGACTACTAAGGATAATCATTATTATACTGTTGACCACAGGATAATTCTAAGAGAGTCCACAGGCGACTAATTACTTTCGTAAAAATAGATAGGGGAGAAATAAGGCAGTTTTTCCGTAAAAACTGCCTATTTTCTGTAAGAAAGGATTTTTTAGGGCATGGAGAAATTTACAAAAATACTTGAAACGATAGATGGCTATGTCTGGGGCATACCGCTTATCGTACTCATTATGGCTGTGGGAATATTCCTCACCTTTAGGCTAAGGCTTCTTCAGATATTCCACCTGCCAAAGGCTTTGAAATTTATGTTTCAGAACGAAAATGGTGGCAAAGGCGAGATATCGAGCTTTGCAGCACTATGCACCGCACTTTCCGCAACAATAGGTACGGGAAATATCGTCGGTGTAGCAACAGCCATTGGTGTGCTTTCAGGCGGACCTGGAGCGCTCCTCTGGATGTGGATAGCTGCTCTCCTTGGTATGGCAACAAAATTTTCCGAGGGCTTTCTTGCTATCAAATACCGACGTATGGACGCTGACGGACACGTTTGCGGCGGACCATTCTATTACATAGAATATGGCATGGGTAAGAAGTGGAAGTGGCTTGCAAAGGTATTTGCGTTCTTTGGCGCTTGCGTTGGTCTTTTTGGTATCGGTACTTTCTCTCAGGTGAATGGCATCTCATCGGCAGTTCAGGCTTTCTTTGATCCTAAAAAGGAACATACAGTGAATATTTTTGGCGCTGACTATACATGGGCTGTTATAATCTCTGGACTTTTGATAACTATTTTTGCCGCACTTGTTATTATCGGAGGCATAAAGAGGATCTCAAGTGTTTCTCAGGTAGTTGTGCCTTTTATGGCAGTCGTTTATATAGTCGCTTGTCTTTCACTTATTGTTATAAACATTCAGAGGCTCCCTCACGCTGTTGCCCTTATTTTTGAACAGGCATTCAGCTTCAAGGCTGTCGCAGGCGGATCTCTTCCTACAATGTTCATTGCTATACAAAAGGGTGTTGCCAGAGGAATTTTCTCAAATGAGTCAGGTCTTGGTTCGGCACCTATCGCAGCCGCAGCCGCTCAGACAAAAGAGCCGGTAAGACAAGGTCTTGTTTCTATGTGTGGCACATTTATCGACACTATCATTGTATGTACTATGACAGGTCTTGCTATCGTAATGATGGGAAGCTACGAGGCTATCAACCCAGTAACAGGCAAGCCTTTTGAGGGCGTTGAGGTCACAAATCACGCTTTCCAGAACGGCTTCTCGTTCCTGCCGTCAATGATACCTGCATTTATTCTTATGGTCTGTCTTGTGTTCTTTGCTTTCACAACTATCCTTGGCTGGA
This sequence comes from Ruminococcus sp. CAG:57, assembly GCF_000435935.1. Lineage (NCBI taxonomy): Bacteria > Bacillati > Bacillota > Clostridia > Eubacteriales > Oscillospiraceae > Ruminococcus > Ruminococcus sp. CAG:57. The sequence goes on from NZ_FR890689.1 coordinate 28,922, forward strand.
ACTATTACGGTGAAAGGTGTATGGAATATCTTTTTAACAGCAACATGAAGGTGGTCATGGTCTACAGATATCTCTATATCCTCGCTGTATTTATCGGACCATATATGACGGTTTCTGCCGTTTGGACGATCGCTGATATCTTCAATGGACTTATGGCACTGCCAAACCTTATAGCGTTGCTTGCTCTCAGTGGTGTTATCAGTAAGGATACAAGGCGTTATGTGGCGAAGTATTCCAGAGCAAAACGAATCAATAAGCTGGTAAGAGCGTAGATATCGTATTTTATATGAAGCGGAAACGGCTGAATGTTGTTTCCGTTTTTTTATGCTGTAGGCTTAATCACCAAAAAAATGAATGATTATTTGTTGAAATCACCAAAAGTATTTAAAAGAATGTAACAGTGATTGTAACTTTGTTGACAACGATTACATTCGGTGATATAATAGCTATGTAAGAATCAAGGAAACGTTTTCTAATGAAAACGATCCGTTACGGAGGTTATATATAATGAAAAATTCTAAGCGTGTTATTGCCGGTGCAATGGCTCTCTTGTCAGCAGTGAGCGTAGCTTCATGCGGTAGCTCATCAGGCGGCGATTCAAGCAGCTCTTATGTTGATAAGGTAAAGGTAGCAAGCACCGACGATATTGCTACTATCCCTGATGGTTCGGAAAAGGAGTTGGAGTGGCTTTCTTATTTTGACATAAACCCAACTAAGAAAGAGCCGGAAAAGAGAACTGACCTTACTCTTTTTGAGGAAAAGGGCGGTAAGATCAAGTATTCTCAGACTTCATCAATGAACAAGTATGATAAGCTCGCAGCAAGACTTATGTCTAACAATCCACCGGATATGTTCTGGTATGAGCAGTCTATGACATTCCCTGCAAACTGTATCAAGGAAATGTTCCAGCCTGTTGATGATATCGTTGATTTCGATAGTGCTATGTGGAGCGATGTCAAGGACGTTGCAGAGCAGTTCACTCTCAACGGCAAGCACTTTGTTGCACCTATCAACTTCCTGCCAGGTTCTGTTATCACATATGATAAGTCTATGATAGACGCTGCTGGTCTTGATGATCCATATGAGCTTTATCAGAACGGCGAGTGGGATTGGAACGCATGGTATGACATGATGTCAGAATATGTTGAGGGCGCTGCTGCTGACGAGGAGAGATACGGCATAAACGGTTGGTTTGCACCATTTATCTTCCAGTCAACAGGTAAGACTCTTATCACATATGACGCTGATAAGGACGAGTATGTTTCAAATCTCAACGACGCTGACTTTGTAAGAGCATCTGATATGCTTTATGATATCGCAAAGAATGGTATGTACTATCCTGATTGGGTAGGACAGGCAGGCGACGCATTCAAGAAGAATATCCTCTTCTATGCAATGGGTCCATGGGCTTCTACCGGTACACATTCACCAAAGGACGGCGACAATTGGGGCGTAGTTCCAATGCCAAAGGATCCTAACTCTGATACGCTTTATACAACTATCGACATGAATGCGTATATGTGGGTAAAGGGTTCGACAAAGAATGACGCTATGAAGTGCTGGCTCGAGTGTGCAAAGATAGTTTATACTCAGGATACATATAAGGATATCGAGAAGGAGAAGTTCTTTGTAAACAATCCTAACTGGACAGAAGATATGTATAACGTAGCTTACGTTGACCTTGTTACAGACAAGTTCACTAAGATATTTGACCCTGGTTATGGTATCTCCACAACTCTGTCAGATAATGACGCTGCAACAAATGATACTAAGGAAGCTGTTATTCCTTATCTGTATACTTCAGTTATGAAGACAGATGAGAATGGCTCACAGTATACGTGGACACAGCTCAAAGAGCAGTATAAGGGTACTGTTGATTCAGAACTTAAAACTCTCAACGATCAGTATCACGCATATTTGGAAAAGAATAAGTAATACAACTTGCCATATAAAGACGGACGGAATTTATTTCGCCCGTCTTTTTTTGTTGTAATGTCAGAAAAAATGTGATATAATCAGAGAGTACATTAAGATTTAATTAAGAATTATGTTGAGCTGTTTTTAAAGAATGTGGCTTATAATAATAAACGTAAAAGAAAGGATCGTGCCGATATGGAGATAAAGGAGCCTGTAATCCTTGTTGTAGATGATGATAAAGATATAGTGGGAGCTATCGCAAAGCTGCTTGAAATGGAGGGCTATAGGGTAATAAAAGCCTATGACGGTCTTGAGGCTTTGGAGAAGCTCACTGAGAACAGCATACAGCTTATACTCATTGACGTCATGATGCCTAAGCTGGACGGACTTTCTACAATGATGAAAATAAGGGCTACGGAGAATATCCCTATACTTGTGCTTTCTGCTAAATCTGAAGATACAGATAAGGTGCTTGGACTTTCAATGGGCGCTGACGATTACATAACAAAGCCTTATAACCCTATGGAGCTTGTGGCAAGGGTAAGAAGCAACCTGAGAAGATATATGCAGCTTGGTGCTATCGACACGGCAAACAAAACGGATATTATAGAAATAGGCGGTCTCGAGCTTGACACTCAGGCAAAAAGCTTAAAGGTTGACGGAGAACCTGTCAAGCTCACCGCCACGGAGCTTAAAATTCTTGAGCTTCTTATGAAAAACGCAGGCAGGATATTTTCTGCCGAGGAGATCTATTCTAAAGTGTGGAACGAGGACGCTTATGCCGTTGAAAACACGGTAATGGTACATATTCGTCACATCAGAGAGAAAATAGAAATAAACCCTAGAGAGCCGAAATACTTGAAGGTGGTGTGGGGAATTGGCTACAAAATCGAGAAAATTTGAGCAGGCAGAATGGTTTAAGATATTCTCAGCTAAAAAGATGAGAATTATAGCATTTGTGCTTGCCTGCGTTATTGCAGGCGGCTTTTGCTTGTCTTTGGTGCTTTATGCTAACAGCCATGCTGACAGCAGCAGTAAGTCTTATCTTAAATCAGAAAGCTATAAGCTGGCTTCCAATGAAATGTATGAGGAACTGTGCGTTACAGCTTCGGCTTATCTCAGATATGTTGATGAGGATCGGAATTACACCCAGTCTAGACACTTGCTCAATGACTATCTGAATTATCTTGATTACAACCGCTATAAATACAAAAAGACAGAAGACGGTATACGGCTTGTAGACAGTCAGTTTGATTACTATGTGGGGATTACTCAAAATGGCGAAACAAGATATCTGTCAAATATAAAAGATATAGAAAATTATGACAGCGAAACGGATAAGATAAAAGCTTTTAAATCGTCGCACAAAAACTATATACTCCGCCGTGATAACGAGGTCATGAGCGACAGAACTTCATCAGGACAGATAGTTGACTACTATTACAATACAGCGGAGTATCAGGATAACGTGACAGAAGAGTTTTATGCCGACAATCTTGTGCCCGTAGGAGGAAGTTATTATGATAACTACGGCAGATATTTTTACAATTACGGCAATTATGATCCAATAGCTTTCTATAATGTAGACTCAAGATATAATGTTATTAAAGGTCTTGATTTGAAAAACGGTCTGAAATATTCCGACAGGCTTGAAGATGAAGAAATTGGTGACGATTATGACACTGATGACGGCAATGAATACTATGACTATGACAACAGCATATATTATTATGAGGACGATTACGGAAACACATGGGCAAAATGTGAAAACCTCTATGACCTGCCTGATTACAAAGCGACAGACAATGACGATTCAGGTATAACGGTATTCTTTGCACCGAAAGCTGAAAAGCTTACGGCAATGGAAAAGGAATACACCGAGGCTTTGAATGATATGTATCGTGCAAAGCTTTTTGTGATCGTTTTTGGCGTTATTGAATTTATGCTTGTGTGCTATCTGCTCCTGATCTGTGCATATAATGCAGAGCCTGAGAGCGTTGAACGCTGGAAGCAAGGCAATTTTCTAAAAAAAGTGCCTACGGAAGTTTACCTTATCCTAATGGTATTGGCTATTACATTTGCTTTTGTATTTGGCGCCTGCTGGAATTATTATGTGAGCATCACAAAAAATATTTTTGACAATGCTTTGGCTAATTCCGTTTTCAGAAATATACTTGCTGTAGCGTTGTTTGCATTGGCATATTTTGCAGGCTTCGGCTCGCTTATGGAGTTTGTTGGCAAGATAAAGACAAGAAGCATATTCAAAGAAAGCCTTATTTGCAGATTATGTAAGTTCCTATGGCGTAAGTACAAGGAAACATCACTGTATCACTATTTTCATGGACTTCCGCTTGGAGTGAAACTATCCATAAGAACGATAGCCATAGGCGTTATACTGTTTTTGGAATCCGCTTATTATTCCAGTGCAGATGTTGAGCCGTTCTTACTTGTTGTGGCTTTGATACTGATGGTGTTAGATATCCGTGACTTCTCACAGCTTTCAAAGCTCAGCAAACAGATAGACAGCCTTGTAGAAGAAAAGCCTTATGAGGGCAAGATAAGAAAAACTTCGCCGGTGTATGCTGAATCTGAAAAACTCAACTCAGTTCAGGATAAGGTGAGAGAGTCGGTGGAGCAGCAGATACAGTCTGAGCGTTTGAAAATAGAGCTTGTGACAAACGTTTCACACGACCTGAAAACACCGCTGACTTCCATTATCAGCTATATCGACCTGCTTAAGAAAATGGATCTTGACGATGAAGCTTCGAGCTATGTGAAGATACTTGATAAAAAGGCGCAGAAGCTCAAAGGCATTGTGTCTGACGTTTTCAGCATAGCAAAAGCCACAAGCGGCGTTGATGTAAACCTAACAAAGCTTGATTTTGTGATGCTGTTAAATCAGTGCATCGCAGACGCAGAGGACAAGATAGCTGACAGTGGCAAGATAGTAAAGATAAACATAAGTGCCGACAGCGCAATGGTAATGGGCGACGGCGACAAGCTTTACAGAGTGTTCCAAAACATTGTTGACAACGCTCTGAATTACTCTATGGACGGCACAAGGATATTCCTTGATGTGTACAAAAAAGCGGACAGAATAGTATTTGCCGAGAAGAACATTTCGGCAACGCCGATAAACTTCACGGAAGAAGAGATACTTGAAAGATTTGTGCGAGGGAATAAGTCACGAACAGACGGCGGAAGCGGTCTTGGGCTTTCAATATCAAAGAGCTTCACGGAAGCCTGCGGTGGTATCTTCAATATCGAAATAGACGGAGATATGTTCAAGGCGATAGTCGAAATGCCGATAATTCAGGAGGATACGGCAGATAAAACCGATGACAAAACGGAATAGCGTAAATAAAAAAACGGTGGAGAATGACAAACACTCTCCACCGTTTTTACATATACGCAATTACTATGCGTGAGATAAAATATCTGCGTTACTTTATCCCCTTTACCTTATACCCTGCGTCCGTCACCGCCTTAGAAAGCACCTCGTCAGCCACGTCCTTGTCAAGTGTGATGTAAGCGCACTTGTCCTCAAGGGAAACATCTGCTGTAACGCCGTCTATCGCATTAAGCACCTTCGTTACTGTGCCTGTGCAGTGTGAACACATCATGCCGTCGATCTTCATTACCTTTTTCATTTTTTCGTCCTCCGTTTTAGTTTTTATTTCAGCCTTTGCGGCTTTGTTTTCTCTGCCACTTTTAAAAAGATTGAGCCTTAACGCATTGGTCACAACGCAAACTGAGCTTAAACTCATTGCCGCTGCACCGAACATAGGATTGAGCTTCCAGCCAAGCAAGCCGTAGAATACTCCTGCCGCCAGCGGAATACCAAGCGAGTTGTAAATAAGTGCCCAGAAAAGGTTTTCCTTGATGTTCTTCATAACGCTCCTGCTGAGCTTGACAGCCGTAACAGCATCATTCAGATCGCTTTTCATTAGCACGATATCAGCCGAATCGATAGCAATATCCTGTCCTGCACCGATAGCTATTCCAACATCTGCCGTTGTAAGGGCAGGAGCGTCATTTATTCCGTCGCCTATCATGGCTACCTTTTTGCCCTGCTCCTGCAATTCTTTGATTATCGTAGCCTTGTCCTCAGGCATAAGCTGTGATCTTACCTGTGAAATGCCAAGCTTTTTCTGTATTGCTTTAGCCGTTTTCTCGTTGTCCCCTGTGAGCATTACAGTTTCAATGCCTGCCTTTTTGAAGCCCTCTATAGCCTCTGCACTTGTCTCTTTTATCTTGTCTGCAATGAACAGAATGCCTGCAAACTTGTTGTCGATCGCTACATAAAGTGGTATCTCACCATTGTCAGCGTGAGCATGAGCCGTCTCCTCAACCATCGATATGTCAACTTCACTGTTGTCCATAAGCCGCTTGTTACCGATAAGAACGTCTCTGCCCTCAACAACAGCCGATATACCACCGCCTGCTGTTTCTGTGTAGCTTTCAGCAGGGGAGAGTTCAATGCCATTTGTCTTGCAGTGACCTGTAACAGCCTTTGCAAGTGGGTGTGATGAACCGCTTTCTGCCGAGCCACAAAGCTTTTTAAGCTCTGAAACATCAAAATCACCAAACGCTTGCGCTGAAATAAGCTCAGGCTTGCCTTCTGTGCAAGTTCCTGTTTTGTCAAGAACAACAGTGTCAATGCTGTGAGCAGTTTCAAGGCTTTCAGCGGATTTTATTAGGATACCGAACTGTGCCGCTTTACCCGTTCCTACCATTATTGCAGTGGGCGTTGCAAGTCCCAATGAGCATGGGCAAGATATAACAAGCACTGATATTGCCATGTTAAGAGCAAATGCGAAGCTATAGCCAAGTAGCAGCCATACTACCAGTGAAATAAGAGCTATCGTTATAACTATAGGCACGAACACAGCGCTTATCTTGTCTGCAAGCCTTGCTACAGGCGCTTTTGAAGCGGAAGCGTCCTCAACCAGTGCGATTATCTGTGAAAGTGTTGAGTCTTTAGCTTGCTTTTCACACCTTACCTTAGCAAAACCGCCAGCCGATACGCTTGCACTCATAACTCTGTCACCCACTGCCTTGTCTACAGGTATGCTCTCGCCTGTGAGTGCAGATTGGTCAACCGCGCAGTTTCCATCAATAAGAACTCCGTCACATGGCACAGACCAGCCAGCTTTGAGCAGGAATACATCTCCCACCATTACGTTTTCCGCAGGAACTTCCACCTCCTCGCTGTCACGGATAACAACTGCCGTCTTAGGCGCAAGGCTCACAAGCTTGTTTACAGCATTAGCCGTCTTGTCTTTTGAGCGAGCCTCAAGATATTTTCCCACAGTGATGAGAGTGAGTATCATGCCGCATGACTCGTAATATAGATTCATCATATACTCATGTGCCGAGCCAAGGTCGCCCCTGCCCATAAAGTAAGCCATTCTGTAAGTGCCGTAAACACTGTATATGAATGAAGCCGCCGCACCAAGAGCTATAAGGCTGTCCATGTTAGGAGAGCGGTGGATAAGATTTTTGAAGCCGTTTGAAAAATAGTGAAAGTTTATTGCAATGATAGGCACTGTGAGCAAAAGCTGAGTGAGTGCATATATCATCATGTTTTTGTGCCCTACAAAAATAGGGGGGACAGGTATGTTCGCCATGTGTCCCATGCAAATATAGAACAGCGGTATCAAAAATCCCACAGACCACCATAGGCGTTTCTTCATCTTTTTACTTTCGTCCTGAGCCGCCGCAACAGGTGATGCAGTTTTGTTTTCTTTGTCGCCTATCTCGCTTGCTCCATATCCTGCACTTTCAACAGCATTTATGACCGCCTGAGCGTTAGTTACGCCCTCGTCAAGATCCACCGTCATTTTGTTTGCAAGCAAGTTCACGTTTACGTCCATTACGCCATTAACCTTACTCACAGCCTTTTCCACATGAGCCTGACACGCCGCACAACTCATGCCAGTTACATTGAATTTCAACTTTTTCATAGATATTTGCCTTTCTATTTAAGCTTTTTCATAAGCTCTAATACTTCATCGACAACTTCAGTGTTGCCACTTTGTATCTCCTCTGTCATACAGGTCTTCATATGTTCCTGCAAAATAAGATAGCCGAAGCTTTGCATTGCACTTTCAACCGCTGCAACCTGAATGAGTATATCTCCGCAGTAGCGGTTATCGTCAAGCATTTTGATAATGCCGTTTATTTGTCCCGAAACTCTGCTTAGCCTATTCTTTAGCTGTTTTATTTCCTTATCATCACGGGGAGTGTGCTTGTGCCTACAAGTATCACAGCAGCCGCATGACAGTTCTTTATCATTTCTGTTGTCCATGTTTTTTTGCCTCCTTACTATATCAAATACCCTTATGGGGTATCTTTTGCAACATATATATTATATACCCCTTATGGGTATTTGTCAACTATTTTTTTTATATTTTTTGCACGAAGCAAAAAAATATCCGCCCTCCCAAAAGGAAAGCGGATATCAATTATTCAGTTAGTAGCCGTAATACCCAGTATCATAGCTGTAGTTGTAAGCATTTTCTTCCTGATACTGCTTGATAGCTTCGTCAATGTTTTTACAACTGCCGTAAACTATATATTGAATGAACGCAGAGTTTGCGGCAAAGTCCGGATTAAGCACGTCCATGCTATAGATGACTTCGTTTGTGAAATAGCCGTCAGCAGGTATTCTAAGCTGCTGGATATCATATTTCATATAGTCAAAAGCATTGAGGAGCAGATTTGCGATCTCACCATCAGTAAGGTCTGTGTTTATCTCAGGAAGGACTTTGTTCAGAAGCTTGTCAAGCTGAACAAGATTGAGCTTCTTGGATTCGGTTATTATCTCTGAGATAACACGTCTTTGACGTTCGGTACGCTCATAGTCGGAATTCCCTACATATCTAAGCCTTGCAAACGCAAGTGCCTGATTTCCGTTAAGATGAAGCTTTACCTTATCCTCATCACTCTTGCCCGCAAATATGTCGTCGCTTATATAGTCGGTGCCTTTTTTATTTTTAAGGTATTTGTTCTGTTCAGCCATCGGCTTCTTCATGCCCTCGGCTTCAGCCTTTGACACTTCCATGTCGATACCACCTACAGTCTCAACTATATCTATAAACGAGTAGAAATTCACTCTTGCGTATCTATCTATCTGGATACCGAAATAATCCTCAATACACTGTTCAAGATACTCACAGCCACCGTGCCAGTAAGCGCTGTTGAGCCTGTTGCCCTCGTCAAACTGTGCCATGTAAATGTACATATCACGCATAAGGGAGGTCATTGTAATAGTTTTGTTCTTGGTGTTTATGGAAATTATCATCATAACATCAGTATTTCCACGGCTCTCCTCTTCTGTATCACGGATATCCTCGCCAATGAGCAGAATGTTCGTTACGTCCTCGCTGGATATCTTGGAGGACTGCTTTTGTAGCTGAGCCTTAAGCTCGTCCTCTTTTTCCTTTGCGTCAAATGTATCCGCCTCACTTGTAAGCTCGCTGGAATTTATAGGCGCTCTGCCTGAATTTATCTTAGTATCTTTAGTTCTGTCAAGCATTCCTGTGTAGTGGAAAAACAAACCTACGATAATGGCAATTATAATAATGAATACTACAAATATTATTCCAAGAGCAATACCCGTCTTTTTCTTCTTGCTCCAGCCTCTTTTCTTTTTTGGCGTCTTATCCTGCTTTGAATCAGACTCATGTGTCGGATCAGCTTTCTGCTGTTCCTTTGAGGGGATAGGTATGACCCCCGTAGGTCCGTTTGAGTTTGAAGCATCAAGTATCTTTCTATTTTCTATTGCATTGGATATTAGCGACTGTAAATCCTTATCTCCCTGAGTGTTGGAGGTGTTCTTGTTGTCGTTGTCCATAAAATAAACCTCGTTTCCGATTAAAGTCAGCAAGCCGGAAGTCTATAGCTCGTTTAAGCATAATACAATAATAGTATATACTATTTTACCTCAAATTACAACATAAATTTCGTACGAATTTGACTTTAAAATTACATCAATTTTTATAAAATCAAATAAAACCGCTTTAATTTATAACAATTTTACAAGAGATTATTGCAGCTATTTGATAATTTATAAAAAATTCAGAGAAAAATAGAAAAAACACTTGCCTTTTGTATAAAAATTTGTTATGATATTAGTAAGAGCGAAAAGGTGAGTTGTGTCCACATGATCTCACCTGATTTTTTTGTGTTTTATTTTTGATATATGGAGGAGAAATGATATGCCTACAAAATATGTCTTTGTAACAGGCGGTGTAGTATCAGGTCTTGGAAAGGGCATAACCGCTGCGTCACTGGGAAGATTGTTAAAAGCAAGGGGCTACAGCGTTACCATTCAGAAATTTGACCCGTATATAAATGTCGATCCAGGCACAATGTCACCTTATCAGCATGGTGAAGTTTTCGTAACTGACGATGGTGCGGAAACTGACCTTGATCTTGGTCACTATGAGAGATTTATCGACGAAAATCTTTCTATCAATTCAAATGTTACCACAGGTAAGATATACTGGACAGTTCTTAATAAGGAGAGAAGAGGAGATTATCTTGGTGGCACAGTTCAGGTCGTTCCTCATATCACCAACGAGATAAAGGATCGTCTTTACAGAGTAGGCAAATCAACTGACACAGATATAGTTATCACAGAGATCGGCGGAACAGTTGGCGATATCGAGTCCACACCATTCCTCGAGGCTATCAGACAGGCTTCTATCGAGCTTGGAAGAGAAAATTCCGTATTTATACATGTGTGCCTGCTGCCTTATATCTCAGGCTCAAAGGAGCTTAAATCAAAGCCTACACAGCATTCCGTAAAGGAACTGCTTTCTATCGGTATCCAGCCTAATATCCTTGTTCTTCGTTCTGAAATGGAGATACCAGAGGATATGAAGCAGAAGATAGGTCTTTTCTGCAACGTAAGAGCAGAGGACGTTATACAGAATCTTACAGCACCATCACTTTATGAAGTGCCTCTCTGGCTTGAAAAAGAGGGCCTTGCAGATGTTGTTTGTCATCATCTTAAGCTTGAGTGCAGACAGCCAGACCTTAAAGAGTGGCAGGAAATGATAGGCAGAGTTCATAGCTGTAACAAGAAAGTAACTATCGGTCTTGTTGGCAAGTATGTTGAGCTTGAGGACGCTTATCTTTCCGTAGCAGAAGCTCTCCGTCACGGCGGTTTTGAGAACAGTGCAGAAGTTGATATCAAGTGGATACAGTCTGAAAATCTCAATGAGAACACTGTAGCTGAAATGCTCCACGGCTGCGACGGCATAATCGTACCGGGCGGCTTTGGTGACAGAGGAATCGAGGGCATGATCGAAGCTATCAAATATGCAAGAGAACATAAGATACCAATGTTCGGTATCTGCCTCGGTATGCAGATGTCTGTTGTTGAGTTCGCAAGACACGTTGCAGGACTGGAAGGGGCAAATTCTTCCGAGTTTGGTGACACTCCATATCCTGTTATAGACATCATGGACTCACAGAAAGATATCACAGAAAAGGGCGGCACGATGCGACTTGGCCTTTATCCATGCAAGCTTGCAGACAATTCAAGATGTGCTGAGATTTATTCAGCACCACAGAATCTTATCCGTGAGCGTCATCGTCACCGTTGGGAGTTCAATAATGAATACAGAAAGCTTCTTGAAGATAAGGGTCTTATGCTTGCAGGTCTTTCACCTGACGAAAAGCTTGTTGAGATAGTAGAGCTTCCAAAGAATGTACACCCATGGTTCGTTGGTGTTCAGTTCCACCCAGAGTTCAAGTCAAGACCAAACAGAGCGCACCCTCTGTTCAGAGATTTCATCAGAGCTTCTATTGAGTATTCTGAGTTTGGCGAGAAAATATAATAACATATAGTTTTTATCAAGGACAGATGATTTTTTCATCTGTTCTTTTTTTGTGCAAAAATGCAAAACGTGCAGGAAAAATGGCGTAAATATGTATGATTTGAATAAAAGTCATTGACCTTTTATGTGATGTATGATATAATCGTATTAAGTGAAGTAAAAGCTGACAGGTGGTGAGGATTTGTTAAAAGATCTTGAGAAACCAATAGAATATTTAAAAGGCGTCGGCGAAAAGCGTGCCGAATGCTATGAGAAATTAGGCGTAAAGACAGTATATGACTTGCTTTGTCATTATCCAAGAAGTTATATCGACTATACCT
>NZ_FR890689.1:41048-62460 GCF_000435935.1 Ruminococcus sp. CAG:57
CCCAGTGCCCATAGCCGACGCACCAACTAACGAGCCTTGCATAGTAAAGGGCAGGGTAGTTAAAAAGCTCCCTGAAGCCCATATCAGAAAAGGTCTGTCAGTGTACAAAGTCATTTTTACCGATGACGTCACCGACCTTGTAATAGTTATCTATAACAGCGAGTATATGTATAAACAGCTTGAAGTGGATAAAGAGTATTACCTCTGCGGCAGGATAACAGGAAACCTTGTGCGAAAAGAGATAAATTCTCCTGTGATACTTTCTGCCGATACGGAAGATAAAGTCCAGCCTGTCTATCACCTTACAGAGGGTCTTAGTCAGCAAATGCTCAGAAAAACAGTAAGGCTCGCACTGAATGTTTTTAATAAGAATATCTATGAGCCGCTGCCAAAAAGCATAATGCAAAGGTATAATTTCTGTTCTCTTGAATATGCTTTGGAGAATATACATTTTCCAAAAGATATGCACATCTGCGAGCTTGCGAAAAATCGCCTTGTCTTTGACGAGCTTCTTGTTTTGCAGCTTGGTATGCAGCTTATGAAATGCCGAAGCCGTGAAAAAAGCGGCTTTGTGCTGAAAACGCAGGATATGGACAGCTTTTATAACGCTCTGCCTTTTATCCTTACAAACAGCCAGCAAACCGCCATAGAGGATTGTATCAGAGATATGCAGAAAGAACAGCCTATGAACAGACTCGTTCAGGGCGACGTTGGCTCGGGTAAGACCGCAGTTGCGGCAGGAGCGGCATATTTTGTGTATAAAAATGGCTGTCAGAGCGCACTAATGGCGCCTACTGAGATACTTGCAGAACAGCATTATGAAACTTTGAAAGGCTTTCTTGAACCGCTTGGCGTAAAGGTGGCACTGCTCACAGGCTCTATGACCGCAAAACAGAAAAAGCTTGTGAAAGAGGGGCTTGAAAACGGTGAATACGCCGTTGCAGTGGGAACACACGCTCTTGTTCAGCAGACAACGAAGTTCAAAAAGCTTGCCCTTGTCATAACCGACGAACAGCACCGCTTTGGCGTTGAACAGCGTGCGGCACTTGCTTCAAAGGGTGAAAATCCCCATAAGCTTGTTATGTCAGCCACGCCTATCCCTAGAACTCTTGCCCTTATGATATACGGCGACCTTGATATTTCTGTACTGAAAGAGCTTCCTAAGGGCAGACAGCCCGTTGAAACATATGCCGTTACAGGAAAGCTTCGCGAGCGTGCTTTTAACTATGTGAAAAAATATCTTGACGAGGGCAGACAGGGTTATATAGTCTGTCCAATGATAGATGAAAGTGATATGGACTTGCAGGACGTTAAGACCTATGCTAAAAAGCTTTCTCAGGGCACGTTTAAAGATTACACTGTGGGACTTCTTCACGGCAGAATGAGCGGTGCTCAGAAAGAACAGGTCATGAACGACTTCAAGGAGCATAAAATAGACCTGCTCGTTTCCACAACAGTTGTGGAGGTAGGAGTTGACGTGCCTAATGCGGCAATAATGGTAATAGAAAATGCTGACAGATTTGGTCTTTCCCAGCTTCACCAGCTTCGTGGTCGTGTGGGAAGAGGTAAATATAAATCAAGTTGTATCCTCATTACAGACAACGTGAATGAGGAAAGCGTGAAAAGGCTTAAAATTTTGGGCAAGACTAACGACGGCTTTAAGATATCAGAGGAAGATCTTAAACTCAGAGGTCCAGGTGACTTTTTCGGAAGCAGACAGCATGGCCTTCCTGCATTGAAGATAGCGGATATGTCACAGGATATGGATATACTAAGAAAAGCGCAGGAAGCCGCACAGCTTATCAGAAACGCAGACCCTAAACTTGAGCGTACAGAAAATATATATCTAAGAGAGCTTGTGGATAAACTCTTTGATAAAACTATGTCAGATAATTGAAAGATGTAAAGTTTGAAAACTTTATCGTGTAATATGAGATGTAAAGCATAAAGGCTTTATAAAGTAAAAGAATAAAACGGAGGTAGTTATGGAGGCAATAAAATTTTTAAAGTACATTCTGTCGAGAATTGGGATAATGATCGTTCTTACGCTGTTTTCAGCCTTTGCAGGCATTGTGCTGATACCGGCTCTGGTTACGGTATTTCCGTCAAGCACATCTGCTTTCAAAAGCTTTATGACAAATAGTAATGTAGACTCATTTATAGGCTTTGCGGTCATGCTTATATTTTTCTTAAGACTTTTTTATGACGACGGAAAACGCCATGCCGCATATGAAAATTGGAGCTGGGTCAATATTACAATAGTGTATCTTCTTATGCTTCTAGTGTATTTTATTCCTGCAATATTCAGGGATTCATTCAGTCAGGAGGGCAAGGGAGATATCTTCTATAAGGTGCTTTATTATCCGTGTATATGGCTGAATGAAGGCGTGGGCATGAACTACCTTGTAAGCGTGATCCTCGGCATAGGACTTCTTCTTGCAGCGGCCTATTGTTTCTATCTGATAGCCTATAAAGTGTATGTTCATAAGCATCCTGTCATTCTCAAAAGTATGAAATCTTTTAGTGCGGGCAAGACAGATAATAAAGTATAAATTGTATTATTTGAACATAAATAAGAGTATTTACTATCAGAAATCTGTATGAACTCGCTTTAAATGTTAAATACTATTTAAAATGTTAGTTTAATTATTCTATTTGTACAAATTCGATAAATTTGTGAAGATTATTTTGTAAATAAATTAACGCTTAAAAAGCACTCAATCACTTGCGAAAAGATGAAAATAATGTTATAATTATAAAAATGCGTTTTGTGTATTTTTAAAGTTTTTTGTTATGAATGCACAAAATGTATAAATAAGTGGAGGTGTATCTACATATTATGAAGAAATTTTCCTATGTTGCTAAGGATACCTCGGGAAAAACCATAAAGGGTATCTATGAGGCTGAGGATGCACAGGAAGTACTGGACAAGATCCACGAACAAGGTCTTTTCTGTATAAGTTATACAGAAGCATTGGGCGGTGCAGGCAAACAATCTGTGCACAAGTTCAATACTAAGGAACTTGCTTTCTGCTGCCGTCAGCTTGCGGCAATGATGACATCGGGTCTTACCATTGTTAAAGCGCTCGACATTCTCTATAAGGAAGAGGAGAATAAGGGTGCAAAGGATGTTTGGAGAAGCGTTTATGACGATGTTCAGAAAGGTCAGAGCTTTACCGAGGCCCTCGATACAAGAAGAGGAAGCTTTCCGGACTTTTTCATCTCAATGGTAGACGCAGGTGAGACCTCAGGTACGCTCGATATGACAATGCAGCGTCTGAGCGATTACTATGCAAACTCAAACAAGTTGAACAATAAGGTAAAGAGTGCGATGACTTATCCTATCATACTTGGCGTTCTTTGTATCGTCATGGTAATCGGTATGTTTACGTTCATCATGCCTATATTTGCAGGTCTTATGCCAGAGGATCAGATGCCTGCACTTTCTAAGGCTCTCTTCTCATTCAGTGACTTTTTCAAGGCAAAATGGTATATCATTCTTATCGTGGTCGTTGCTTTGATATTCGGTTGGATATACGCCTTGAAAGTACCGTCAGTCAGACTTAAATTTGACTACATAAAGATAAAGATGCCTGCCGCCGGAAAGCTTATGGTAAAGATCTACGAGGGTCGTTTCGCAAGAACTCTTTCATCACTTTATTCAAGCGGTATCCCAATGGTAGAGTGTCTTGAACGTTCGTCAAGAATACTTGGAAATGCTTATGTCGATAAGATGTTCATTCAGGTAGTTGATGAAGTTAAGCAGGGCGCACCGCTTTCAGCGTCACTTGCAAAAACAGAGATATTTGAAGGAATGTTTACTTCCATCATCTATGTCGGTGAGGAATCAGGTGCTCTCGATGAGATCCTTGAGAAAACTGCTGACTACTATGAGGAAGAAGCAGACGCAGCCGTTACAAGACTTGTAGGACTTATGGAACCATTGCTCATCGTATTCATGGGTGTTGCGATCGGTCTTTGCCTTGCGGGTATCTTCCCACTGCTCTACGGTTCATTGTCAGGTCTGGAAAACTAAGGGTCTGCATTTTATGTTCGTTAATTTTAAATATCTCCTCTCCTTTAAAACGGAGAGGGAAGATATTTGTTTTGAAAAATAATTTAAGAGGTGAAGGAATAAATGCTATCATTTGATATTTCTGATAGACAAATCAACATTGTTAAAGGTGATAACTCCTCTAACAAGATAAGGATCGAGAGATCTTTGCAGGTAGACATTCCTGAGGATATGATCCTTAATGGTGAGGTCATCAACCTTTCAGGTCTGTCTGAGTTACTGCTCACTCAGATCAAGGCTGAGGACATGATGGATAAGGACGCTATCGTTACTTTTTCATCGAGCAACATCGTATTCAAGGAGCTTGTAGTTCCAAAGGCAAAGGGTAATGAGTTCCTGCTTATGGTACAGAACCATATGAGCCAGGAAATGGGTATCACAGATGAGTATTCTATCTCATATACAGTAGTAGGTGAAGCAGGTGAGGATAATCCTGGTGCAGTGAAGGTACTTGCAACAGCTTGCCCTAGTACGATAGTTGAAAGCTACAGAAAGCTTTATAACATTATGGGCATGAACCTCAGATCTGTTAACATCGGATGTAACTCTATCGCAAGAATCGTTCTTGCTGACAAGTCCAACATGGAGAAAATGCCACTGTTGGTTTGCCAGATCGATAAGAACTTCCTTGGTCTTACACTTTTTGAGAATGGACAGATGGCATTCGCCAGATACGTTCCTATCTCAGAAGAAGATTATGATTCTGACGATTATATCACTGAAGCTCTTAATGAGAACATCTTCAGAATGGAGCAGTTCAATAAGGCAAGAGGAGGTTCAGGACTTGAAAATGTTATTCTCTATGGCTTTATCGAGGACTACATCAAACTCGTTGACGCTCTTGACGGTCTTGATATAAAGGCTTCTGTTCTCGGTGTGCCTGCTCAGATCACAGGTTTTGAGAACTTCGAGTTTACAGTATTCGCTAATGCTATCGGTGCTCTCTATAAGAGAAACAAGGCAACAGAGAAGATCAATCTCCTCGAAGTCGATCAGTCCACAGGTAAGGGCGGCAACAGCGGAATGGGTTCGCTGCTCATGACAGGCGGTATCTTCGCTGCAGCAGCCGCAGTGCTTATCGCAGGTGCAACACTTGTTATTAATCTCAGGAAGAGTTCTATCGAGAAAGATATAGACAAGACTAATGATAAGATAGCTGTTTGCAATGAGAAGATCGCCCAGAACCAGATACTTCACAATAAGATGAAGATCATGCAGGATTATTCAAACTATGTTACATCAGCAAATGCAGCTCTTGAAACACTTCCGGTCGTGTCAAGTGAGATGTTTGACGATATCAAGGAAGCTCTTGGTTCTTTCAAGTATGAAGGCTTTACATATAACCTTGAAGCTGGTACAGTAACACTTACTAAGGTTGAGCTTGATGATCAGTCAGATGTAAAAACAGCAATCGATGCCCTTGTAGGTACAGGACTCTTCCAGGAAGATGTAGGATACAACGGATATTCGATCGGTGAAGACGGCAGCTCAGGCGTAACGCTTGATTCGCTGACACTTTATCTTAAAGAAGAGGGCGAGGGTGAATAATTATGAAGTTGAATTATCGTGATAAAATGATTTTGATAGTAGTATTCGTACTACTTATAATTGTTGCAGGTTTTATGCTTTTTATTAAGCCTGCCATTGATGAGTGTAGTCAGGCAAGCAGTGATCTGGAGTCAGCAAAGGTACAGCTCAGCGAGCTTGAAGATCAGGTAGACAAGGATAAGAACCTTGCCGCTGAGATTCAGACACTTTATACAAGCACCTCACAGGTCGCAGCTAACTTCTATGATTATCAGGTAGCATACAAGGCTACTGATAAGGTTCGTGAGCTTTTTAATGTTGATGATGTAAAGATCAAAAACTCCAATATGACTATTTCATCATACGGCAGCACAGTTCTTTCGCCTTTTGCTTATGAGTCAACAGCAGCAGCTACTGATTTTGACACTAAGGTAGATGAATACAATAATGCAAGCACAACTGATTCATCAGCTGCAGATGCAAACACAGATGAAAATGCCGCTGATACCAATGAAACAGCTGCACAGACAATAGGTTACTATAGCCTTAACATTCAGTTCAAAAGCTCGCTTTCAGGTTTCAAGAATTTTGCTGACAACCTGACGACAAACAACGAAAAGAGCATGGTTATCCAGAATGTTAACATTGAGAATGTCAACGAAAGCGAGATCTCCGGTACAATGACACTCAATATGTACGTTTTGAAGAAGCTTGCTGATCCTTCTGCCAGCTAAGAGAAAACTATTTGGTAGGATAAGGAATATTTCTTATCCTACCAATTAGTGCTATATAATGATTAAAAATTTTATATAAGTAATCAACCTGTGTAAAATGAAAAAAGTATAGCATAAGTGATAATAAAACTAAGAAAGGTGGTTAATATGAAGAATACTCCGAAGAGGAAACAAAGAAACAAACCCGGAGTCGTGCTTTTCACAGCGGTTGCTGTCATGCTCATGCTGTCAATACTTTTGACTGCAACTGTTTCTTTTGTTTCGGTAAATAGGACAAAAACAAATGATAACTATAAGAGCAAACAGGCTTATCTGACAGCTTCATCTACTCTTGAAAGCTTTATTAATCAGATACAAACTGATACTGCTCCAACCAATGACCCTACTGCAAAGGCTCAGCAGAAAAAGGCCATAGATAACCTTAAAAAGCTAGCAAGTGCTAATAGCGGAAAGGGTACAACTACTAATGTCAGCTATAATGGATCAAATGGTAAAAGCGATAATATCGGTACCACAAAGATAACTGTAGCACAGGAGGGTACAAGTGTTGCAAATATCGTTGTTACCTGTGAAACTACTTATCTGGGAAAAACTGAAAAGGTAGCAGCTCATATTTCCACGCAGTCAGTTACAAAGCCTGCCGAGTATACAAATACTATCGAGCTTGTTGGTAACGGCGGCGCAGGTTACGATAACCTTAACGTTATCGGTGATATGGCTGGTATCAATAATACCACTGGTAAGATTTATAGATTTACAAACAATACCAGTATCTATGGTTCTTATCTTATGTATGGTTCTTTGGAGGTTTCAACTCAGCCTCTTATCATGCTCAAGCCTAGTCTTGTAGATGAAAAGCAGGGTTCAACTGTTACAATTTCTGAAAACCTTGATGTTTCAAATGAATTCCACATTAACTCCACAATGGCAAGAGCAGACGGATATAACTATGTTAATATCGGTCAGAAGCTCTCTACTTCAAACCATATGGACGTTGGTTCTTCAGGTTTTGATGTCGATTTGTTCTGTTGTGAAGCTAACATTGGCGGAAATGACTATACACAGTATGGTAACTTCTACGTTTATAAGGGCGCAGGTGCTTATAATGGCGATGCAACATTTGGTGCAGCTGGTCAGACGATCAATGGCTCTCTCTATGTCGAGGGTGATCTTAATGTCACAAAGTCACTTAAGGTAACAGGCTCTGTTTATGTTACCGGCACTATCACGGGTAAAGATAAGATTGTCTGCCAGGCTTCAAATATTCATGAAGGAGCTGTTCTTAGCAAAGCAGGTCGTGACGCAAAGCCACAGATACCTGTATCTGCTGATGCTTATGTTTATTATCCGGAAGATTTCTTCATGAGCAGTGATACTAATGTGACAACGATCTCTGATCAATATCAGGCTTTCTATGATGGCTCAAACACTAAAACTTTCAATACCTTTGCAAGCGATCCAAGCTATTGGAATAATGTTGACTACACGCTTACTGAGCCAATAGACCTTACAGGAACAGGAGCTAAGACTCCAGTTACAAGCCGCTACAAATTGAGAATAACATCAAGCTGTACATGGGCATCTGATCTTTCGTTCAATGATTATGGCAATGGTTCAAGGATCCTCGTTGATGTTTCTGATTCTTCGGGTGATATCGTTATAAGACTTCAGAATGGTCTTAATCTTGGAGCAGAATGGTCACCTGTAATAGTTGTTAGAAATCGTTCAACTATAATTGATACGACTACAGGTGACAGAAAATACAACTGCTATTTTGTTTCAGACTCAGGCAGTGCTATTACACTTAATGGTATCGACTCAGTAACAGGCAAGTCACAGCATTCAGGCTCTAGTGCTTGTAACTATAGCTTTAAGGGACTTAAGGTATTTGATTATGATACTTACGTTCGTATGTTTGATTCTTCTGTTCTCAATAATACAAAGGGTAACCCTGGCTTACCACAGAGCGGCTTTGTTCTCAACCCTACATCTGTAGATGTTGCAGGCTCTTACAGACCGAAAAACAGCAGCATCATCTTCCTGTTTGGTGAGAACACAACACTTAACGCTACAGATCAAAGCTTCTTCCAGGGCTCATTCTATTCACCACAGGCTATCGTTAATATCGCAACAAGCGGTCTTGGCGGACTTGTGGTAACAGACTCAGCAGGCGGAAAAATGACCGTTCAGTGCTGTGCAGTCGGTGTAGTTATCGCAAACAGCTTTGGTAACGCCAATACAGCGTTCTATGTATACACCAAGCCTTCAACTACTTCTGTAATGCAGAATGCGAAGGGCGACAAGGATGATTATGCTTACGGATACGAACTTGACAGATATGATCACTATTAATTGAAAGGAGTATACTCATGAAAAAGAACAGCAAAAATAAAAAGGGTATGACTCTTGTAGAGGTCATCATAGCAATGGCACTTTTGTCAGGTATGTCAGCTATGCTTGTTACAGTTGCTGTAGCGGCAAAAAAACAGAATCTTGAAAACTACTACCGCAACAATGAAATGTATACTCAGGCAGTAAATGCCGAGCAGTATAATGATAACAAGACCGTCAATATGAACGAGTTGAAGGTAAACAAGTTCTCTTCAAGTGGCAAAACTACAAATGAGTTTGCCCTTGAGGCAGACTTTGGAAGCGGTATAAAGTTCAATACTACAGCCTATGGCTTTAAAGCAAAGCTTAATAATATTGATGAAGACGCAGGCTATCAGCTCAAATTTCTTCAGGGTAAGGACATAAACATTACGCCTAATCCTGAAAAGAGCGTTTACTGGGTAAAGTTTTATAACAATTCAGGGGCAGATATGAATTTCTATGCTCTTACGCCTGAGCTTACAGGCGGAAAGTTCTTTGATGTAAATAATAACTCATCAGGAAATTCACTTCTTATCCCTATCGGTGACGGTGGAAATCAGCAGTTTGGCGTTGTGCTTTCAGGCGTAACAGGAAGCGATTATTTCGGCTTCTCACAGTCATCTGATCTTTACAGCAGCACTCCAACAGCCGATGCAGCTGCATTTAAGATCACAGATGCGACCTTTGACCATTATCTTGAAAAAGATGCGTCAGGTAAAGCTACAGGTTATGTAGTTATCCATTATATGGGTGGCTCTGATTACAAAAACCAGGCTGAATATGACGATGCACAATCAACACCATAAGGAGGGAGGATCTTGAAAATGAATAAAAACCGCAAGGGTTTTACCCTTGTTGAGCTTATCGTTGTGGTAACGATTTTCGGCGTGATCCTCGGAGCTATCCTTAATATGATCAAACCTGCAAATAATGTTTATCATGACGCTGATGCAACAATGGAAAGCAATGTCATAGGTTCAGGTCTTATAGACTATCTTGATGATGAGCTTAGATATTCGACCAATGTTCTTGTGCTTAAAGATTATATTGGTGTGCCTGATGTTTCAACCTCTGGTACTATCGGTGCAAGCGGTGTGACCTATTCAAACTGTATCGTTATTGACAATAATAATCTTCGTGGCTATAGTCTGAAAAACTATTCAGGCAGCGACACGGATACAGCCGCAAAGAGAATGGGTGCAAAAGGCTGTATCATCAATGTAGGTAATGTAAATACAGAGGGCTTAAACTTTAATAATTCTGCTGTTGCAAGAGGCGTTGATTTTTACGACAATTATAAGTTTGATATCGGTGCAAGTATCAGCAATATTGAGGAAATGCGTACTCTCGACGTTTCTCTTACAGCCTATCAGCCAACATATGAGAACGGAAGCTATACTTTTACGAAAACAAAGTATAAAAAGGACGCAGCAGTAAATCTTACAAATATTAACATAAATGAAGGCGATTCAGATTCATACAAAGTTCGTGACTATAAAGATTTCTCTGTAGCTCCTGATTATGTCACATATCCTCAGGCAACTACTGCTCCTGCAGGTTGCACAGCTCAGCAGGGAAAGTATTACAGCCTTGACGCTTCAAACACATATACTTATATTTTCTATGATAAGACAACAGTTTCAAGTTCAAAAACATACAGTGTAAAGTTTATCTACTCTGCAAGCGACCCTGATTCAACGCTTCGTGGTAAACAGATAGATACTAAGTCTGTCAAGGCGGGTACAGTTTATAAAACTCCACCTTCTATGCCATCAAGAACAGGTTATGGCACGCCTTATTGGGTAGACAGCAAGAATAACGTTGCTGATTTTACAACAGGCGTAACAATAAATAAGGATATGGTATTCTCCTGTGTTTATCCGCCTGTTGCACCGAAAGCCCAATTTAATGTAACGTTTGAGAATATCAACGGTTCTACATTTACAACAACAAAAGTCTATGATGGCGACTTTGCAAATGACCCGGGAATTCCAACTGACATGGATACTATAAAACAGGATTTTGTTAAGTGGGTATACAAATCAGATAACTCAAAGGGTCTTACTGATGTTTCTATTACAGATAGCTCAGTTGTTTTCGTTCCAGTTGTACAGAACAAGCATAAGGTTGAGTTTAAATTAAATGGTTCTTTAATAAATGCCTCAACTATTTATGTTTCTGATGGACAGTATGCAAATTATCCAGGAGCTACCCCTGTTTCGTCAGACGCTGATAAGATATTTGGCGGTTGGGTCGTAGAAGGAACAAGCGATGATATATCTACTAAGGTTATAACATCAGATACTGTTTTTGAGGCAACCTTCATTTCAAAACCGACAAATGATTTGTACGTTATCAGCAGTATCGCAAGAAAAATCAATGATGGTGAGATAGACTATGATATAACAATACAGAATAATGGTTCTGATGTTGTAAAGATCTGGTCTTTAAGTGCTAATGTTGGTTTTGCATTTGATCAGATGCAGGCGGATTGGAGATTGAAAATTCCAAATGATAAGGTTTGTGGATTTACAACGAACAACGATTTGAATAACCCATCAAACTGTGTATTTATTCCAGCGGGTGGAACCGTCACAGTTACGTTGTATTTTAAGAAGTACAACGATCCAAAGTATACTGAGGATCTTTCAAAGTATTCACTTAACCCATCTGATATTACAGTATCTAAGGTACAGTAATTTCTTTTCTCAATCAGACCCCTCCACGGGTCTGATTGCTGAAAAAATCCCCTTAACAGAAAACTTCTATTAAGAGGATTTTTTGAGCAAAAAAATTCCGCAGTATCAAACTGCGGAATTTGTGCAATTATCTTATTATCAGCATTGCTTCGTTCATCATCTCGTTAAGACCAGTAAAGTCCATGTACCATGAACCGATCTGCTCTGAGTACAAAGCTGCAACAGCAATTCCTATGGAGAGATATGGACCAAATGCAAATACTGAATCACCGCTGCGGTGCTTCTGGATAAGTCCACCGATCGAGCCTGTTATCAGTCCGATAAGAAGCGCTACCAAAGCACCCTGCATTCCGAGAAACAACCCTGCTGCTGCCATGAGATATACATCTCCCATGCCCATTGCTTTCTCATGTGTGATAAGACAAATAATAAGCAAAGGCACGCTCACAATGAAAAATCCGATCAAGTGTGACTTAAGCGTAAGTCCCGTCTGATCTTTGCAGAAGATGTATTCCGCAACACCAAGCAAACCTATGAATATCACAACATATGTGTTGATAAGCTGAGTGTCCCAGTCCATGAAGAATACAACGATAAGAGCAGAGAATAACAGACAGACAAGTGCTGCACGAAGCGGATTGAAAATTCCATTAAAATGGTAGAATACCCATAAGTAGAGCAGTGCGTTCAGCGTTTCAACTATAGTGTATCTTGCCGATATCTTTGCACCGCAGCTTCGACACTTTCCACGAAGTATGCACCAGCTTACTATCGGTATCAGGTCACGCCGTTTGATTGGCTCACCGCAGGTCATACAGTGAGAATTTCGCTTGATAAGACTTTCATTTTTCGGCAATCGGTATATGCAGACATTAAGAAAACTGCCTATGCACGCTCCGAAGATGAACACAAATACATAAATGATTATGTATGATAAGGTTAAATTATCCACAGTGATCCTCCTTTGGATTCATTAGTTAATATATTAATTTTATCATACTTTCATGAAGATTACAATAGATAATATGATTTTTTTGCGGTTTTTGCACCGCAGCAGACGTTTCCGCAGCGTCGGATCCCTAAATCAATGCGGAGGATTGGAGTAATATATATGAGAAACGGCCCTATCGGTCAGTATCTGGTACAGAAAGGTCTTATAACTGAAGAACAGCTTCAGGAAGTTCTTGCCAAACAGAAGGAGCAAAAGGGAAGACTTTTTGGTGATGTCATTATTGACATGAAGCTCGTTACCGATGTTCAGTTCTGTCAGGTCCTTGCCGAGCGACTTAATGTGTCTTATATCGACCTTGATAATACTGAGCTTATGCCTGATATCGTCAAGAAGATACCGGAGGCAACTGCAAGAAAGTATAACGTCATCGCAGTTAGCAAAATAGGCAAGCGTATGACCGTTGCAACTAATGACCCTATCAACTTCTATATCTTTGAGGATCTTCGTGTTATCACAGGCTGCAGCATAACACCTGTCCTTGCCACAAAGTCATCTATCAACCGTGCAATCGGTAAGATGTACTCAGAAGGTCAGGTTAACTCCGTTGTTGACGAAGCTACAAAGCAAAAAGAGGAAGAGCTTAACCTTGAAGAACTCAAGGATATCTCCGAGGAGAGAATCGAGAACGCTCCTATTGTTAAACTTGCTACCGCTATCGTCGAGAACGCCCAGCGTCAGGACGCAACGGATATACATATCGAGCCATTCAAGGATAAAACCGTTATCCGTATCCGTGTAAACGGCGACCTTATTGAGCTTATGACCCTTTCCGCCGCACTTCATACTTCGCTTGTTACCCGTTTCAAGATCTTGAGCGGCATGAATATCGCCGAAAAGCGTATCCCACAGGACGGTCGTATGTCACAGGTCGTTGACGGCACAACTCTTGACCTCCGTGTATCTAACCTTCCAATGGTGTACGGTGAGAAAGTCGTTCTCCGTATCCTCGCAACAGGCGATATGTCCCTTAGAAAAATAACCGACCTGGGTATGACAGATTATAACTATAAGAGATTTGAGGCGTGCCTGAAAGTGCCGCAGGGAGTTGTCCTTGTAACAGGCCCTACAGGTTCAGGTAAATCTACCACACTTTATGCCGCGCTTGGTGAGATCTCAAAGCCTAATAACAATGTTATTACCGTCGAAGACCCAGTCGAGAAAAAGATTGATGGCGTAAACCAGTGCCAGATAAACGAAAAGGCAGGCATGACATTCGGTGCAGCCCTTCGTTCTATCCTCCGTCAGGACCCAGACATCATAATGGTCGGAGAAATGCGTGATACCGAAACTGCTGAGATCGCTATCCGTGCCGCTATTACAGGACACCTTGTTTTGTCAACACTTCATACCAATGACGCCGCTTCTACTGTAACAAGACTTGTGGATATGGGCGTTGAGGCATACATGGTCGCAACCTCACTTATCGGTATCGTTGCTCAGCGTCTTACAAAGGTGCTTTGCCCTGAGTGCAAAAAGCCTAGAATGTCAACTGAGGAAGAAAACGAGCTTATGGGTCTTGACCATTCAGTACAGGTGTACGACCCATGTGGCTGTCCAAAGTGCAATAACACAGGATATAAGGGAAGAACCGCTATCCATGAGATCCTTCTCGCAACACCGTCTATGCAGGCTCTTATCACAAGGGGAGCAAAAGCTGACGAAATTCAGGAGCTTGCAAAGAAAGAGGGCTGTCACCTGCTTCGTGACAACGTTTCAGAGCTTGTTCAGCAAGGCAAGACCTCAATGGACGAACTTATCCGTGTAACATATGCTGTATAAAAAAGAAATATATGGAGGTAAATTCTAATGGCAATCGACATTAACAAAATTCTTGATGAAGCAAGAGCCCTTGGCTGTTCCGACCTGCACTTCACCGTAGGTATTCCGCCGATAGTTAGACAGGGCGGTAACCTGAGAAAGCTTTCCTCATATCCTGATATGACCGAGATCGAAATTCTCAAAATATGCGAGGATATGTGTACAGATAAGCAGCGTCAGTCTATCAAAGACCATATTGATACCGACTTTACATATGTATCTTCAAGAGGTTTCCGTCACCGTGTAAACGTGTATCGTCAGAGAGGAAACACGGCCATCGCTCTCCGTCTTTTGAGAAACGATATCCCGACCCTTACCGACCTTGACCTGCCACCTATCCTTGCAGAGTTCTCAATGAGACCTCGTGGACTTGTGCTTGTAACAGGCCCTACAGGTTCCGGTAAGTCAACAACTCTTGCCGCAATGATCGACCATGTAAATATCCATAAATCAGCTCATATCATCACTATCGAAGACCCTATCGAGTATATGCACGCTCATAAGAGATGTATGGTAAACCAGAGAGAGATCGGACCTGATGTACCGAGCTTCTCACTTGCTCTGCGTGCTGCTCTCCGTGAGGACCCGGACATTATCCTCGTAGGAGAAATGCGTGACTTCGAGACTATCGAAGCTGCTGTTACCGCCGCTGAAACAGGACATCTTGTTATGAGTACACTTCATACAACGTCCGCACCGTCAACTATCGACCGTATCATCGACGTTTTCCCTGCTCACCAGCAGCATCAGATCAGAACTCAGCTTGCTTCCGTTCTCGTTGGTATCTGTACTCAGACACTTTGCCGTACATTCGACGGCACAAGCCGTGTAGCTTGCTGTGAGATTCTTAATGCAACAGACTCTATCAAAGCTATGATCCGTGACGATAAGGTGCATCTTATCGGTTCAGCTATGCAGACAGGTAAAGCAACAGGAATGCAGACCATGGATCAGGAGCTTGCAAAGCTCGTTCGTTCGAGAACGATCTCCATGGACGTTGCGCTTGAAAAGTGTGTAAACCCACAGGATCTCAAGAGATTTATCGCAGGCGGAGCTTAAACTACAATATTAATAATAAAGAGCGTTTTTACTTTCTCGGTAAAAACGCTCTTTTTGTATGTTTTTTCAGCCCTTGACCTCACTGTCCTTGTGCCATACGTTGTTGTAAAGAAAAACAAGCACAGCCATTGCAATGATAATGAAATATCCAAGAAAGCTCCAGCCATCAGGAATATCTCCAAAAAGGAAATATCCCAAAATTGTGGTAAAAATCAACTGCGAGTAATCATAAACCGATATCTCCCTTGCAGGAGCGTGAGTGTAAGCCGCAGTTATAGCGAACTGTCCGCCTGCCGCACCTGCGCCAGCTCCCAATAAACAAAGTATTTGGAAAATCGTCATAGGGTGGAAATCTAATATTAGAAATGGCAGGGTGAACAAGCAGGAAAATCCCGAGAAGTATGCAACTATCACCGCACCATTTACTCCATGCTGTCCTAAGTATCTTACGCAAGCGTAAGCAAGTCCCGCTCCCATTCCTCCTAGAAAACCAATAAGGGCAGGGAAGAAGTCCACATTCTGAAAACTCGGCTTGATGATAAACAAGCTTCCTATAAATGCACAAATTACAGTGAAGCCCTGAAAGAAAGTCAGCCGCTCTTTAAGGAAAATAAAAGAGAAAATGATAACGAAAAACGGTGACATTTTGTTTAGCATGGAAGCGTCAGACAGCACAAGATGATCTATGGCATAAAAGTTTCCAAGCATTCCTAGCGTGCCAGCAAGCGCCCTCACAAAAATGACCGCATTGTTCTTTTTGCCCTCAATGTGAAAGCGTATGTGATTTTTCTTTAGCACTCCGATAGCGAAAAACAACGCCACAAAATTTCTGAAAAAGGTCTTTTGCACCGTCGGTAAGTCTCCCGAAAGCCGCACAAATGCGAACATGAATGCAAACGAAAAAGCCGACAGAATAATGTAAATAATAGCCTTGTATTTACTTTTCACCGCTGTCGCCCCCATTCATGTGAAGGTGTTCACGCCTCAGCTCTTTTATAAGCTCGCCAACGTTCCAGCTTTGATTGTGTGCCGTGACAATGGCTTTTAACTTCACCGTAGCTTCTTTTTCCCTAAGCATTTTCAGTATAGGGTCAAGGCTCCTGCCGTCAATGCCCGAAAAAATAAGGCACTCGTCCGTGATGTCCTCGCCCTCTTTTTCAGACCTGACAAAGCCCTTGAAACCGCAAAGATATCCCACCTGCTGTCCCATTATCTCATTGTCAAAGAAAACAGCCTCCGCATTTTCGCTTTTAGCAATATCTTCAATGATATCACGCTTTTGCGAACTGATATTTATGCCGATTATCTTTTTCGGTATAGCACTTCGTATTCTTGATTTCATAAAATTACTCCTCAAATCGTACTATCTATATTATACCCCGATCTCATATTTTCTTCAAGAGCAAATATACAGAATTTTTACCCTCATTTGCCCCGATTTTATGTGCGAACGCAAAAAAATCGCCCCGATCTCTCGGAGCGATGATTTTATTTAGTCATTAGAGTTCAATGATTACCTTGCCGCTGAAGTTAGGAGCAATTTCAACAGTCTTGTCTGTGTTAGCCACAGCGATCTTGAAGCTTGCCTTTGTGTCAGTGTATTCGCACTCGATCTTGTTGCCGTGTCTTGTAGCTGTCAGCTCGAATACCTTGTTTGCTTCAGTGTCATAAATAGGGCAAACTGCACTCTTGCCGTCTTCAAGCTCGTAGATAGTGAATGTTGTGCCCTCAAGATAATCATACTCTATCTGTCTTTCAAAGTTGCCGTATGCAATAATGCTGTTTGGCTTAGCAAGAGCAGGGATCTCAAAGTATGAGCATTTGTGCTTGTACCACTTGCCGCCCTCAAGAACCTTGCCAGTGATAATATCTGTCCACTTGCCCTCAGGAACATAGTATTCAGCGATACCCTCGTCATTAAGGATAGGAGCAACAAGAATGTTGTCGCCGAACATATACTGTCTGTCAAGCGTCAGGCAAGTTGGGTCGTCAGCAAAGTCGATGACCATTGCTCTCATTACAGGTACGCCGACCTCGTGTGTCTTGATAGCCTGAGCCCACAGATAAGGCATGAGCTTGCCCTTGAGCTTTGTGAAGAAGCGCAGAACGTCGCAGGATTCCTCATCGAAGAGCCATGGCACTCTGTATGACTGGTTACCATGTAGTCTTGAATGTGATGAGAACATACCGAACGCAGCCCATCTCTTGTAAATGTCAGGTGTAGCAGTAGCTTCAAAGCCTGCCATGTCATGTGAAGTGTAGCCGAAGCCTGAGATACAAAGTGACAGACAGCCTCTTACAACCTCAGCCATTGAGTTGTAGTTGCCTGAGCAATCTCCGCCCCAGTGAACAGGGAACTTCTGACCGCCTGCTGTAGCAGAACGTGCGAACAGACAAGCCTTGTTCTCTCCAAAATATTCTTTCAGTACATTGAATACGCACTCATTATAAAGATATGTGTAGAAGTTGTGCATCTTGATAGGGTCAGAGCCGTCATAGTAAACAACATCTCTTGTAGGTATTCTCTCACCAAAGTCTGTCTTGAATGTGTCAACACCCATTTCGCAGAGCTTTCTCAGATATCCTGCATACCACTTGCAAGCCTCAGGATTAGTGAAGTCAACAATAGCCATACCAGGCTGCCACTCATCGCACTGGAATACAGAACCGTCAGTTTTCTTGATGAAGTAGCCGTTCTTCATACCCTCGTCAAAGAGCTTTGAACGCTGACCAACATATGGGTTGATCCATACGCAAGTTTTCAGACCCTTGTTTTCGTGCAATCTCTTGAGCATTGCAGGTGGGTCAGGGAACTGTGACTTGTCCCACTCAAAGTTACACCACTCAAAGCCCTTCATCCAGAAGCAGTCAAAGTGGAATACCTGAAGAGGAATATCTCTCTCAGCCATGCCATCAATAAATGATGTGATAGTTTCCTCATCATATGTTGTTGTAAATGAAGTTGTGAGCCACAGACCAAATGAGAATGCAGGCGGCAGTGAAGGCTTGCCTGTAAGGTCAGTGTAGCCCTTGAGTACGTCAGTGAGGTTAGCACCGCCGAATACATAGTATTCAAGGCTCTCGCCTGGAACTGTCATTGATACCTTGGAAACAGTATCAGAGCAAACCTCATATGAAACCTTGTCAGTGCTGTTTACAAATACGCCGTAGCCCTTTGAAGAAAGATAGAATGGGATAGACTTGTAAGACTGATCTGAGCAAGTACCTCCGTCAGCGTTCCATATCTCAACGTTCTGACCGTTCTTAGTGAATGTTGTGAATTTCTCGCCGAAGCCGTAGAAATATTCGCCAACAGAAGTGTCAAACTGCTCTCTGATGTATGTTCTTGTAGGATCGGCAGGGTAGCTCCAGAATGTGTCGTCGAGCTGTGTCTGAAGTCTTGCCTGCTGCTTGTAAGCACTCTCGAAAATAACGCCTGTCGATCTCCAGCCACCGCTTGTGAGTTTCTTATCCCTATAATAGTATGTGAAGCTCCAGTTTTCCTTAGAAACAACGAGCTTTGTGTCGCCTGTAACAAGTACGGCTTCCTTGTCTGTAACAGTTACCTGTGGCTTGAAGCCCTTGTCCTCGAGAACAAAGTGCGGACCATTGTCAACATGACCCTTGTGGTGTGTGATGCTTACCTTTACGCAGTTCTCCTGAGTTGAAGTGTAAGCGATCTCAAGGTTTGCACTTCCGAGCATCATAGCTCTGTTGTATACAACGAAAGGTGTTGCCACAACGAGGAATCCGTTTTCGACCTCTTCGATCTCGAAAGCCTGATTTGCATAGTTTACTTCGTAGCCTCTCTGGTTGAGCCAGAAACCGTCAGCAAATTTCATGTAATAAACCCTCCTGTAAATTTAAAATAGTTTTCAGAATATAAAAAAATGAAAATTTTATCGGGAAGTCCGTTCCTCCCCCTTTATGTATATTTTATAGCATATTTGCCTAAATTGCAATAGTAAAAAAGTGATATGTGCAAGTATTTTAATGGATTGAGCATATTTTAGTGTAAACATTTCATGAATTGATATTTACATTATATAAATTTATTAAGATATATGTAAACCTTTACACAATACCAAAAAAAGCGGACGGCATAAAAGTCGTCCGCAGAAATATCATATTCTTTATCAACTTTGCAAACGGGACGTCGAGGGCGCCGTCCCCTACATATTGCCCCGACTACTCAATACTAAGAAACTCATCAGGTATGTAAGACAAGCATTGCTTCACGCTTTCACGAGTGAAGCCCTCAACATAATTCTTGGCAAACAGCTCGTCAGTGTATTCCGCATAAGGATAAACAGTGCAGTTGTACCAATCGCCATAATATGAATCACCCTCAAAGTGCGATATTATCGGTATCGCCTTAACGTTCTCGAATGTCACCTCATTGGTGTCAGGGTCCTTCACAACATTGAGTTTGCCAATAAGTCCCACAAGCGACTTTGTGTCATACATAGTCGAAATAAAGTTGCCCAAACCGTAGTAAACGAAAGCCTGTCCGCCCTCAGGCTTGTCAAGATATCCGCAAGTGCTGATAGTGTGCGCCTGCGTGCCTATTATCAGGTCAGCACCCCACTCCACAAGCTTAGGCGTTATCTCCGTCTGCTGTTTGTTAAGCTCGTTCTGTATCTCTGTGCCATAATGACATGAAACCACAACAACGTCCGCCATTTTGTCAGCCTCTTCTATCTGAGCCTTTATCTTGTCCTCTTCATCAAGATATATCACCTGAGCGCCGTCACCGCTGAGATAATTACCATTTGTGTGCTCCATGTATCCCAGAAAAGCAAATTTTATGCCGTTGACTTCCATGGTCTTGATAGTGTCAGCGTCCTCCTGCGAACGATAAGCACCGTAATGCACAATGCCCTTTGTGTCCCAGTAATCAAGAGAGCTTATAAGCCCCTCTTCACCCTGGTCGAGAACATGATTGTTTGACATAGAAACCACATTGAAGCCCATGTCAACTATTTTGTCGCCCACAGCAGTTGGCGATGCGAACATAGGATAGCTTTGTGGTTCAACGCTGTCTGTAACAAGCGTTTCCTGATTGATTATAGCCACATCAGTGCCTTCTATGTACTTTGTAACGTGTTCATAAGCCTGCGTGAAATCATATTTTTCACCACCGCCAAGCTTTAGCGCCTCATTATAAATGTTGTCGTGTATAAGGTTGTCGCCCACGCAAACCAGCGAGCAGGTGTAGCTTGGCTGTTCCTTTTCTTCTTCATTCACCTCGACCTCTTTTTTGCTGGAGCTGTCCTCAGTTTTTTTGACTTCCGCTTTGCTCTCGGTTTCGATCACTGTCAAAGCGTTTCCGTCAAGCTTGCTCGTGTCAAGCTTACCGCATGATACAGCACTCAGCGACAACATCGCCGAAAGAGCCACTACTGTGATCTTATTGTATAAAAGTCTGTACTTCATATAAATTCCTCTCATAACATTTTAAAAAAATACAAATTTACTTATAGTTTAATTTTAACACATTTTTAAATAATAATCAAGTCGAATTTTCAAAATGTCGAATGCTTTATGTTGACCTATATATTATAATGTATTATAATAAAAATATAACAATTTGTACAAATATTTGTTTATGTGTACAAAAATTTTCCCCACAAGTATTAAATTGTATGCTATAATAAAAATATAGATAGATTTGTCTATCCAAAAAAGGAGAAATGACCATGAAATATTACGCACACACCCGTGAGGACGGTGAAAGGCAAACTGTAAAAGCCCACCTTATAGGCGTAAGCAAATTGGCGGAGGACTTTTCAGTAGATCTTTTGAAACCCCTTGCGAAAAAAGCGAGCCTGTATCACGATATAGGTAAGTATGCTCTTAACTTTCAGAAACGGCTTGATGATGACAAAGTAAAATTCAGCCACGCTTCCTGCGGAGCGATAGAGTATAAAACACTTGCAGATAAAAACGATTGTTTCGCACCCCTTATGGAGTATTGCATCGCAGGACACCACACAGGACTTATGGACGGCGGCACAGTCGCAGACAACTCTGACAGCCCGACCCTAAACGGTACACTAAAAAGAGCAGACGAATATACGGGCGAAAGCGACTACAGTGCATACGCCACTGAAAT
>NZ_FR890689.1:62524-67283 GCF_000435935.1 Ruminococcus sp. CAG:57
CACCGCCATTAAATGAACTGCGTTCTGCAAAAGACCCCACCGAGCTTATCGAGCGTTACGCCTTTTTCACCAAGTACGTGTTCTCTTGCCTGACAGACGCAGATTTTCTCGATACCGAAATATTTTGCAATAAAAATGTTGAACGTGGCATGAGCGGTGATTTTGAAAAGGCACTTGATAAACTGAACAGAGAATTAAGTGATATGCCGTCAGATAACCCGTTAAGGCAAGCAAGAAGCCGTATCCAGCAACAAGCTTTTGATAATTCGGTCAATAAAAGTCATATTTCAATTCTTGATATGCCAACAGGTAGCGGAAAAACCTTATGTAGTTTGAAACTAGCCTTAGAGAGCGGAAAGAAGAGAATCATATACGTCATACCTTACACAAGTATAATAGAACAGACCGCTAATAAGTTTGAAAAAATGTTCGGCGACGTTCTCCCTGTCCTACAGCATCATTCAAACTATTCCTATGACGGCAACACAGAGGAAGAAAAGAAAACCGTAGAGAAGCTCAAAAGGACCTGCGAAAATTGGGACGCACCACTTATAATCACCACAAGCGTGCAATTTTTTCAATCCATATACCATTATAAAGGCTCAGCACTGCGAAAGCTCCACAATCTCCGTGACAGCGTGATAGTTTTTGATGAAATACACCTTATTCCAACGGAACTTCTTCGTCCCTGCCTTAAAGCTGTGGGCTATATAACAAAGTATCTTAACAGCGAAGCCCTTTTTCTCTCCGCCACAATGCCCGATTATTCTAAGCTTTTTGATAAGTTCCTGCCTGATGTGAACTATAATAAGCTTGTTACCGACCGAACCAATTTTAAGTATTTCAAGAAATGCGAATATAAAGACATGGGCAAAACCACTCTTGAAACCATTGCAGAAAATGCCTCTCGGTGTAAAAATGCTCTGATCGTTGTGAATACCAAGAAAACAGCGGCAGAGCTTTACAATCTTGTTCAAGGTGAAAAATATCACCTTTCCGCCAATATGACCCCAGCCCACAGAAGCCGTGTCATAGAAGTAGTAAGAAAGAAGCTTAAAAAGGGCGAGTATATCACAGTAGTTTCAACTTCACTTGTAGAAGCAGGCGTTGACCTTGACTTTAACACAGTTTTCCGCCAGCTTTCAGGATTAGACAGTATTTTGCAGGCAGGGGGCAGATGTAATCGTGAGGGTAAAGATGCCAAGGGCTATGTGTACGTTTTTGACATTGACGAAACATACCGCAAGGGAAGCGACCTTGCCATGAGAATTAACAAGACTAAAGGTTTGCTGGAAAAGTACCAAGATATAACTTCCTATGATTGTATTAAAGAATACTACGACGGAATTTTCGACTTCAACCAAAGTCGTATAGCTGAAAACTCTATTGCGAAATATAACGAACAAAGCAACTCATTCGACCGCCAAGGCTTAATGTCACCATACAGCATACCATTCCGAAGCTACGCAATGCAGTTTGAATATATCTCCGCCGACACTATCTCTCTCGTTATCGACGATCCTAACGACCAGACTTGCCATAAACTTGTTGAAACCTTGCGTAATGGTGATATGTCAGTAAGAAGAGCATTGCAGAAATATTCAGTGTCTGTCTATATGAACGTTTTCAAGGATCTTTATTCTCAGGGTGTTCTCAAAGATCACGGCACAGGCATATTCATTCTTGAAAATCAAAGTTATTATAATAATGAAACAGGTTTGGACACCCAAGCCGCAATGCAGGATTATTTCATCTAAAACAAATGGCAGGCTGCCACCAAGACAGTCTGCCACTTGCTGCATTCCATATCGTACCGAATACGAATATTTTTCAACTCACATATGCGTAAAGCATAGACAAGTATATTATACAAACATTATTTTAAAAAGTCAACTTTTTTATACCACAAACCATTGAACGTAGAATTGTGAAATATGCCTAAAATCCGACACTTTTTTTATACATGAAAACTATTGACATTTTATTCATAATGGAGTATCATATATGTAGAGCGAAAGTGATGTACCAAATACTAATATAAGCTTAAAAGGAGTGATGCTAAAATGAGCTATGGTTTTAAGACCATCGTGACAGGTGACTACGCTTGCTTCTCAAGACCTGAAATGAAAGTTGAGAGGGTGAGTTACGACGTACCCACACCAAGCGCACTGGAGGGACTTATCAAATCAGTATATTGGAAGCCTGCCGTGCGCTATCAGATAAACAAAATAGTGGTGTTCAACCCTATCGAGTTTACCAATATCCGACGAAACGAGGTCAAAGAAAAGCTGTTGTTATCATCAGTGAAACAGCAAATGAAAGGCGGAGGCTCAGCGGAGATGTACACCTCGGAGATACGAAGTCAGCGTGCGGCAATGGTGTTGAAAAATGTGAAATACGGTATCGAGTTCACGTTTGAGCGCACCTATCTTAAATCAGACCACCCCGACGAATCTGATGAGAAGCATTATAATATAATGCTCAGACGTCTCAGAAACGGCCAGCATTTCAGACAGCCATGCCTTGGCTGCCGTGAATTTGCAATAAAGAGTATTGAACTTGTTGACGACTTTGACCTTACACAGATAGCACCGCAAAATATGGGTGATAAAGACCTTGGCTTTATGCTTTACGGCATGAAGTTTGAGGACGGAGGCAAGCCTGTCAATAATGATTGGAACGACCCTAAGTTTTCTGACAAGGCAGACGCAGTTTTCTACCGTCCGCATATGATAGACGGTGTTATCGACGTTGCAAAATACAGGGAGGAGATTAAATGCTGATAAAAGCCTTGTGCGATTACAGTGCTTTGCAGGAGAATAAAACTCCTGCAGGCTATTGTAAGCAAGCCATACACTTTGAAATTCTTCTTACCCCCGAGGGCAAGATAGCCGCAATAAACGATTTGAGAGTACCCCGAATTATCCCTCTGAAAAATAAAAAGACAAAAACAGTCTATGATCCAGTAATGGAACAGCTTCCCGTAAGAACGCAGAAACCGGGCATAGACAAAAATACGATCGAACACAGACCACTCTACATATTCGGTCTGAACTATGATAAAGGAACTTTGACCCCTACAGACGCTACCAACAAAGCGGCAAAATCACACAAATGCTTTTGCGAATGGAATGAGAAGTTCTTTGAGAATATCGACTCACCTATCTGCAAAGCCTATCTTAATTTTATCCGTACATGGGAACCGGAGCAGGAAACCCAAAACCCACACCTTCTTGCCCTAGGCAAGGAGTATTCAAGCTCCTACTATGAGTTTGGACTTGACGGCTCTCCTGAAACTAAGCTTCACAATGACAGTAAATTCAAAGCCGCCTATGAGGATTATCTCGCCCAGCTTAACGCCGACAGCGACAGTGACGATACCGAACTATCCACCTGTTCCATTCTTGGTGAGAAGCTCCCGCAAGCCCGTATCCATGATAAAATAAAGGGTATCAAAGGTGGAATGTCCTCAGGCTGTGTCCTCGTTGGCATGAAAGAATCTGCCTTTGAATCTTATGGCAAGAAGCAGTCATACAACAGCAATGTTTCTGAGAAAGCCATGAAAATGTATACCTCTGCGTTTAATTCTCTGCTTGCTGACAGGAGCCATTATAAGACTTTTGACGATATGACAATAGTCTATTTCGCAATGAAGAAGAACGATGTAGAAGAATGCAATATGTTTGCCGGTATGTTCAGCGGATTTGAGGACGAATTAAATAAAACCGTTGTGAACGAAGCCGACCGAAACTTAAACACTGTCATGACCCAGCTTAAACAGGGCAGGACAGCCGATATGCCTTATGACCCTAACGTAGAATTTTACGTTGCAGGCTTCACACCCAACAGCTCCAGAATATCCCAGAAGTTCATCTTCCACGATAAGTTCGGCAGGATATTTGACAATGTACTCAAACATCAGCAGGATATCACGTTTACTGAGGGTCAGCATCAAGTAAGCATTGAACGAATCAAGCGTGAGCTTATCTCACCAAAATCGTCCAAAGAAAAAGTTCCGTCACCTCTCACCGCCGCACTTTTTGAAGCAATACTCAAAGGCACAAGATACCCTGACGAACTGCTTTCCACAGTAATAACAAGGGTCAAGACCGACAGCGACGAGGAGAACAACCATTTTATAAAACTCAATGATACAAGGGCAGGCTTGATAAAAGGCTGCATAAACCGTAAGCAAAATAAGGAGGAGATCAAAATGTCATTAGACCTTGAAAACAAAAATCAGGCTTATCTCTGCGGAAGACTTTTCGCAGTGCTTGAAAAGATCCAGCAGGACGCTTCAGGCGGAGGACTTAACAGAACAATTAAGGACTCATACTTTGCTTCTGCGTGCTCAAAGCCGTCAACAGTTTTTCCAAAGCTGTATAAGCTTTCACAAAACCATATCAAGAAGCTTTCAAGCCCAATATTCTATAACAAACTCTGCGGAGAGATACTTGACGGACTTGACGGCAAATTCCCGTCTACACTCTCCCTAGACGATCAGGGCAGATTTATTGTAGGCTATGCACAGCAGTACAGAGATCTTTATACAAAAAAGTCAAAAGATAAGCCGGAAGAAAATTCTGAAGTTAAATCAGAAGAATAAAGAAAGGACGAAATATTATGGAAAACGCAATCAAGAACAGATATGAATTTGTAATGCTTTTTGACGTTGAGAACGGCAACCCAAACGGCGACCCTGACGCAGGCAATATGCCTAGAACAGACCCAGAAACAAGCCTCGGTATCGTTACAGACG
>NZ_FR890690.1:0-1910 GCF_000435935.1 Ruminococcus sp. CAG:57
GATTTGTGAGCCGCTGTGAGCGATATTTTAAATAAGGTTAGCTTGTGCAAGTCGAACTCGACGATTTGAGCAATTATGTACTTTTCACAATTCAGCAGCTAGAGCTATAACCACCAAAGCTAAATATTTCATTGCAAGTTAAAGTTTCGGGGTCGCAGCCCCCGAAACACTCACAGCGGACGAGCAAAGCTCGCCGCAAAAGTGCCGAAAATACGCAGTTTCAGCAAAATGATTGTGCATAATTTTTATGGGGTCATAAATTTGAGCTTTGAATGATTGAGGGGTCGTAAGTGCAAAAAACTGCGTGAAATCGGCATAATTGCGGGCGTTGTTGATGATGTCAAACGAAATTTTAAGAAAGGAATGATTAAAAATGATCAGTTTAAAAATCAGAGAAAAAGAAACTGAAAAGACAGTAAGGAGGGCGATAAAAATATGCCAAGACAAAGAGAAATCCCGAAAATCAATTCAGTCACTGTTATCTATAATGGCGACGGAAAGACATTTGATACCTTCATGGAGTCCATGATTAACGACTATTTGAATTCAGATAGTATGTCCAAATGCTCCGACTCCGATTTTATTGAAAAGGTAGAACTTGTTGATAAAACAGCGTAATCGCTGGACTTTCAGGTCGGCTTGTGGTAGTGTCAATCTGAACGAAGTTCAGATAGGTAACGCAGACACACCATAGCGTGCCTGCCGAATTTAAAGGAGGTCGATAAAATGAGAGCGTGGCTATACTACAGATTATCTCGTGACGAAGATGAGGAAATGAACAGTCTGCAAAATCAACGACAGATTTTAGTTGATTACGCTGAGCAGAATGGTTACGAAATCGTCGGAGAGAGCTTTGATGACAATGTTTCAGGAATGACGTTTAACAGAAAAGGCTTAGGAGAACTTGAAATTGCTGTTGACGAAGGTAAAATTGATGTAGTTCTGGTCAAGGATCTATCAAGACTTGGCAGACACCGTACTCAAACGGAACTGTTCATAGATCACTTGCGACAGAACAATGTCAAGGTCTATTCTGTGACTGAGGGCATTGATTCCAGTAACGAGAATGACGATTTGATGATTGGATTCAAGCAGATCTTCAACGATTTTTATGCTAAGGACATCAGCAAAAAAGTAAAAGCAGGTGTACGTCAAAAGCAGAAAGGAAAAGGTCTGATAGAGTCCTTACCCCTCGGTTACAAGCGTGACCGAAACACAAATACTGTTTTGGTAGACGATGAAACAGCTTGGATAGTGCAGGAAGTATTCAAGCTATACGTTGACGGCTACGGCTTGACCACAATCGCAAAGAAGATGAACGAACGTGGAATAAAATCACCAGAATACTATCAGCGCAGAAAGCTAGCAGATTGGAAACCCGACATCTCTAAAAAATACTTGTGGGTACAAACAGCAGTCAAACGCATTCTCACAAATGAATTATACATTGGCACAATGGTTAATCATAAGACAGTAACTTCAAAAATATACAAAACCAAAACTTTCATTCCGCCCGAAGAACAGTATCGCCATGAGAATTTCTGCGAACCAATAATTGATGAAACAACTTGGAAACAGGCACAGTTTTTACTGGAACAGCGTTCACAGATTAATCCACGTTCGCAAAATGGCAGGAATCTTCATCGCTATTCCGGATTAATAAAATGCTCCGACTGCGGGGCTTGCTTTGTAGCTCGCACAAGAAAATGGAAAGGCAAAGAGTACGTTGAATACACTTGCAACAGCGCACACCGCTACGGCAAGCAATACTGTACTCCGCACACAGTCCGTGAAAATCAGCTTGACGCTTTGATCGAAGATGAAGTCCGAGGACTTCGTGAAACAATACTTGTCGAAAGCGAGCGCTACAACAAGATCGTCAAGGATTGGGTAAAGAAAAAGCCGCTGTA
>NZ_FR890691.1:0-681 GCF_000435935.1 Ruminococcus sp. CAG:57
ATATAATTTTATGAAAAAAATAATTTTTGCACAAGTAATGGCAGACAACGGAAAAAGCGTATTTTCGGGGCTTTTTGATGAAAACGGCGATCCCGTAAGCGTAGAAACGGAGTGCGATGATAGCGGAGTGACGCTTACGATATGGCGAAATGCTCCCGAAAGAGAACGCCGTGACTGCGGTATCTCAGAGGAAGAGATTGAGAGGACTTGCGCTATGCATGATGACTGCAGTGATTGTCCGCTGTGGGATTATTGCAATGAAGATGAGGAGGTTTTGTAAATGAAAATACTTGTTATTGAGCCTGAAAAAGCGCCGTATGAAAAGGAAATCGGCGATGATATTCACGATATGCAGGCAATAGTCGGAGGGTGTATCGAACCTATATATTTTGAGCCGAAAGAAACTGCGATTGCTTGGTGCAACGATGAATTCCTGCTTAATGGTTCACAGCCTAATCGTATTGTGGGAAATGTTCTTGTACATGGAACTTTCTTTGTTTCAGGAAATTATATGAACGAATACGGCGAATGGGACAGCTGTTCACTTACCGATGAGCAGATCGAAAAGTATTCCAAGACGTTTAAGAACCCTATTATTGCATTGGGGAAAATGGAGATGGCGGATATTGAGGCTCTTTGCGAGGTCTTTGAGGAAACGGAAGAACCTGAAATTACGATGTG
>NZ_FR890692.1:0-5574 GCF_000435935.1 Ruminococcus sp. CAG:57
TCAAACACGGATAGACCGTCCTCATCAGACGGCTATCCGTTTCTTATTCCGCATAACCACAAAAAAAACGCAAAAACATTACGGCAAACATCTGAATTCAAAAAAATCAGCAAATAAGGTTTATTCTACTGTATTTCCCCTCTCTCCTCCACAAACTCCACCAAACACATATCCTCCACAGCTATCCTAGTCTTGTCCATAAAAACAAGCTCATTAGTATAGCTGTCATAAATTCTCACTATGCCTGTCTTGGTCTGATAACTGCCACCACTTTTTCTCTTATCGGGGACAAAATATGTCACCCTTATCTCAGGGCGTTCATCAAGCATATCAAGCAGGCGGTTGAGATCGTCATTGAGCTTGTTTACCTCGTCCTCGGTCAGCTCCTCCCTGATTTCGGTGTATCTTGCGGTTTCATCAACAGCAGCGTCATAGCCTGTCAAAGCTGCAAAAGGGCTGAACTGCGCTGCCCTGTCTGATATAGACATTTGCGGATGGTCGTCATAGTGCGGACGTGAAAACTGCTTTATATCATAATAATTGTCGTACATTGTAAGCCCCACCTTTCATGCCTTGTGACCGCCTATACTGCGGTTGCGCTCTCTTGCCGTAGCTCCCTCGGTATAGTTCGTGCCTTTTAAAATGGCATTTTTCCCATATTTGTGCTTTATCAAGAGCATTGCTTCCTGCAATGCCCTTTCTTTTTCTTCTGCGTTGTTATCAGCATTTGCCGCTTCCGCCATATCAAACAAGCTTATCTGCTCATAGCTCTCAACTTCGGGGATATCCTCTTCTCTTATGACATTACAGGCGGTCAGATTAAGCCGTCTTGCAAGCAAAGTCTTGTCGATGATCCTGTCAAAAAGAGCCATGGTTGCGTCTATTATTTTTCTGGTCGAGGAAGTGTGCCTGCCTAGATTTTGAGTGCCATGGGCGTGCTTTGGTATCTTCCTGCCATAGTGGTCGCAAACCACCTCGCCCGTATAGTGACCGTCCGCCAAGCTTTCTTTATCATACCCCACAGTGAG
This sequence comes from Ruminococcus sp. CAG:57, assembly GCF_000435935.1. NCBI lineage: Bacteria > Bacillati > Bacillota > Clostridia > Eubacteriales > Oscillospiraceae > Ruminococcus > Ruminococcus sp. CAG:57. The sequence goes on from NZ_FR890692.1 coordinate 1,029, forward strand.
AACGATCTGATTTGTCACAACGCCCTTATCCACAAGATCAAGGGACAGCATATCCGCCATTTCCCACAGAATAAGCCTTGTGCGCTCATAATTACACGGCTCTTGCAAGACCTGCCCAGAGGAAATGCTGTTGTTTGAGGGGCGGTATGACTTCACGTCAGGTATGGCGGTAGGCTCGATACCCCATGCGTGGTCGATAAGAAGCTCGGTATTTTTGCCGAAAACCTTGTAAAGCTTCCCTATAAGATAATGGTCCAGCGACCAGCGTGAGATATCCCCCATGGTGTAAATACCAAGCTTTTCAAGGCGGCTTGCTGTGCCTGCGCCCACACGCCAAAAGTCCGTGATAGGGGTATGCCCCCACAGCGTTTCTTTGTAAAGCTGTTCGTTCAGCTCTGCGATACGGACGCCGTTTTTATCCGCAGGGATATGCTTTGCCACAATATCCATTGCCACCTTGCACAGATACATATTCGTTCCAACGCCTGCTGTGGCGGTTATACCTGTAGTTTTCAGCACGTCCAAAATGAGCATTTGTGCAAAGCCACGTCCGTCAACGTTATAAAGCCCGAGATAGCCCGTTGCGTCAATAAAGACCTCGTCGATAGAATAGGCGAAAATATCCTCTGGTGACACATATTTCAGATAAATCCCGTATATTTTTGCGCTCACAGCCAAATATTTCGCCATTTGCGGAGTTGCCACGATATAATCAAGCTCGCAGGCAGGGTCGGATAGCTCCGAATAGATATAGCTTTTCTTTGCAAACTGTCTTTTAGGAGCTTTCTGCAAACGCTCCTTATTGACCTGCTCCACACGCTGAATGACCTCAAAAAGCCTTGCCCTGCCTGAAATACCAAAGCTTTTCAGTGACGGTGACACTGCAAGACATATAGTTTTCTCCGTTCGGCTCTCATCAGCCACCACGAGATTTGTATTCAGCGGGTCAAGCTGTCTTTCCACGCACTCCACCGAAGCATAAAAAGATTTCAGGTCTATTGCAACATAGGTCTTTTCCATAGCATCACCGCCTTTTTCCTTTATGTATAATAGTATACCACGAAACTTTATGTTTTACAATAGAAAATCGAACAAAAGTTCTGAATTTTTAATTAACTCTTTTCATGGCAGTTGACAAAGTAAAAAAACGTCCCCGAGGAAAACTTGGGGACGTTAGTGTTATATTGGGTTTTAAGACGGCATACAATAGTCTACCAAGCTTCACTGTCATAAGGCTCAATAGGAATATTGTAATTCTCTGTTACCTTATAATACTTATCAGTGTCAGTGTCTACCATAAGAACATTTATATCTCCTGTGCTGAGCACATCTCCGTCAATGTAGTAGTGACTCGCTCCGTCATAGTAGATATCGTTAAATCTGCGATCGCCTGAAATCGTGTTGGTATGGACATGCCCTGCCACCACCTTTTTGTCAAGTCCGTGTATCTTGCCAAGCCTGTGGGGATACTGCTCTGTAAAAATATAATCCTCGGTGCAGTATTCCCAAGCATTGCCCGAATCCTCGTCAATGCCTGCGTGGACAAAGATAGTGTTGCCCTCAACGTGATATCTCGGCAGACGTTCAAACCAATATCTATACGAGTCATCAGCGTCATCATATTCGCCGCTGCCAAGCATTTCATTCACCGAAGAAAAACCGCTCATCACCATTTCCTCGTGATTGCCAAGAAGCGCCACCACCTTGTTATGGCCATATGTATTCTGCAAGCCCATAATCTTTTTAAGCACAGCTATATTGTCCTCGCCGCCGTGGATATAATCTCCCAGAAAGATAAGCTTTATGTCAGGCTCGTCAAGGTGGTCAATGACAAGCTCCAAAGCGTCGCAAAGTGCTGAATAACAGCCGTGGATATCACTCATGCAGTATATTTTCATGCTTTTCTCCTTTTGTATCATTAGTTTGGTCGTATTTAGCTATCAGTTTTTCCATGTCCTCAGATCTTGTTTTGACCTTACGCATAACTAGGTCGAGCATTTTTTCAGGTTTTCAAGCTTATCTTTTATATTTTCCTTTTCTGCCATAGTTTGCCCTCCTATAACAATTATCTCTATAATTATATTGTATCACAGGGAATATATCCCTGTCAATCAGCTATGCCACACGAATTATAGTATTTGAAATTATCTTGAAAAAAATATCTCCTTTCTCGCTTGTTTCAGGGGTGATACTGTTATACACAAAGGCTGAAACACAGCCGTCTATGCCGTCGCCTTTCATATCAAGGCACTCACGCTCGGCTTTCCAATCGTTTTTGTTAGGATAAACGCCCCCGCACATACACAATCTGTCAAGCTTTCTGCCGTCCGTCCTGTTGTAGGCCTCTACTCTCCACTTTCTTGCGTCAGCGTCACAGTACATAGAATAATCATCATATATCACCGTCTTTTTGCCCTCCTCGATCATGATGACCTGTGTACCCTTTCTTTGCTCGTCAAATGGCGGAATGTTATCTGACAATGCCATTCTCTCAATGACCTCTGTGTTAAAAATCTTTGTGTTCTTTTTCATAGCCTTACCTCCGTATCAACTCTGTCTTGACCTTATGTGCTTATTATAGCACCTTTAAGGTTCTGTTTACTGTTCCAAAATGGTCTGTGGTGTGTTTTTTGATTTTATTCCCTTTTCAAGCTTCTATATATATTATAGCACCCACTTAGTACAGTTTACCGAACCAATTCGGCACAATTATGATATATTCTTTTTTCCTTATATTTTTTTGCGAGATATTTGATAGTGTATTTCTCATACAATAAACTTTTTTTGCACCTTGTTTTTGCTACAGAAAAATGATATAATAAAAGCAAAAAAAATCGACAAGAAGTGGGGATCAGTTATGATGATAATAAGAGTCATTGTTGCAGGATAGAAAAAATAGTTTGCCAAAATAAATATGACATTTGAATTTTTGAAGCCACGTATTTCAGCGTTGATAATCTAAGACTTGATAATTCAGCTTGAAATTGAATGTACTGAAATTGCAAGAGAATGTGATTTATGAAAAGAGGTCAAGTGCAGTGCCAAACATATGGTACAAAAACAAAGAAACCGATACTATTTGGTGGAAAGATGACCCTACAGTTATCGGAGTGTGGATATTTAGCTTTGACAAAACCACTGAATTTAATATGTTCCATGATTATCCTTATAAATTAACAAAAGAGCAGAAACAGATTTTTGATAAAGAAAATCCCCAATGGGCGGATTTCTTTAAGGATAGAAAATAGCAGATACAAGGTATTCATTTTGTAATTAGATAAATCTCTGATGTACAATATAATAAAAAAAAGCCCACAGACCCGATCACATTGATCGCATCTGTGGACTTTTGAAATTTTACCACACATCGTATATCTTAGCTTTTTCCTCGTTGAAATCATCAGGAAGCGTTCCGATATCCCAGCCGGAATTGGTAGTTTCTATGTAAAGATAATGGCTTCCATTGTAATCATAGTACGTGCCGGGGGCATCGTCTGTCGCCTTTACTCCTATTGCAACGTGTTCAGGAAGCTCGATAAAAATGCAGCCATAGCCAAGCTCTTTGAGCAAAGCTCCCAAAAGTATGGACGAGTCCTCACAATCACCGCACTGGTCATAAAGCGTTTCCAGAGGATATTTAGGAAAATCAGTATATCCCGTTGAGGTCATGTCGTCAACATACTCTATGCTCTGCACGAAATTTGCAGTTTCTCTTATAGTCTCAGATTCGCCATAACCGCATTGGTCGCAAAGGCTTTTTATTTCATCTGCAAGCTGTTTTACGAGCTTATGATTATTGTCGTCACTTACATAGTTATGATAATCTTTCACATATGAGTATCTCAAAAGACTATGATAATATTCATACATATCGTCCTGAATATTCATTGATATTTCAAAGGTATATCGTTTGTCATAGCTCGTCCAGTTAAAAGTCCTTTTCGACCATGTGGGGTCTGCAGGCTGAACATAGTCAGGCTTTCGGTCGTCACGAGGCTCATATCCGTCCTCATCAGTGACTATGGGTGTTTGCTGAGTAACTGCGGTAGTGGTCTGCTGTGTTGTTGTGGTGTATGTGTCGTATGTATTCAATCCCGGTCTTTTCTCTGGATACAGAAATTCATCAATTGTATTGCTAAATGCAAAATATACGCCCACTGCCACACAAATAGTAATAAGTATTTTCTTCATATGTTTGTCCTGGTTTTAGTTGGTTTACGGCTTTTGTCATATATACATTATACTACAAGACGGTATAAAATACAATACTATTAGATATACTTTACTAATTTGTTCTTATTTTTGCTATGGTTTGATATTTAGCTAAATAGTTGATATTTGTGGGGCAGTGGATTTCATTCTCACCTTTCGTGAATTTCTGTTATATTCATAGCATCTGACCTAGCGGAACATTTTTTGTGACAATGAAGATCTATGCCATTGTCGATAGAGTCCCTTATGGCTAGTTTGTGTATGAAAAAAGCACCCGTTAAGGTGCTTGGTTCCGATGTTTGGGTATAAAAATACCGCCCGACCTTAGTCAAGC
>NZ_FR890693.1:0-5442 GCF_000435935.1 Ruminococcus sp. CAG:57
AGTTGTCTGATATGGTCGAGAGAGTGACGAGAAAGAACGAAAACCGTGAATCAGAGCTGCCACTTACCATATCAGCACAGTATGGCTTGATAGATCAAAACGAGTTCTTCGATAAGCGTATAGCAAGCCGAGATGTAAGCGGTTACTACCTGTTGAAGAAAGGTGAATTTGCCTACAATAAGAGTACATCATCTGATGCTCCGTGGGGTGCAGTTAAGAGACTTGATAGGTACGAAATGGGCGTATTATCGACACTTTACATTGTTTTCGCTTTGAAAGAGAACGGAAATATTGACTCTGATTTTCTTGTTTCGTATTATGATACCGACTGTTGGCATAAGGGAGTTCAAGCTATTGCTGCCGAGGGTGCAAGAAATCATGGACTACTCAATATCACTCCTGCCGATTACTTTGAAACAGTCCTTACAGTACCGTCCGACGTAAAGGAACAGCACCAAATCGGATCTTTCTTTGCAAAGCTCGACACCCTTATTACCCTTCATCAGCGTAAGCTTGAAAAGCTTAAAAATATCAAAAAAGCGTGCCTTGAAAAGATGTTTGTATAGGAGGTATTTGTATGATCTTCAAAAAAGAGGCAAAATTTGAAGATGCTTTGATAAAAGTCCTATTTAATAAGGGCTGGTCTTCGGAAGTTATTATGTATCCAACGGAGGAAGATCTGATACAGAATTGGGCAAATATCCTCTTTAACAATAATCAGAGCATTGATCGTCTGAATGGCTGTCCGCTGACAAGCGGAGAAATGCAGCAGATAATGGAGCAAATAAAAACTTTGCGTACTCCACTTATGCTCAATAAATTTATAAACGGCAAAACTATCTCGATCACTCGTGATAATGTCGATGATAAGCTTCACTTTGGCAAGGAAGTTTCACTTAAGATATACGACCGCAAGGAGATCGCCGCAGGTCAGAGCCGTTATCAGATAGCAAGACAGCCAAAATTCAAGGCGTCCTCTAGAATATTGAATGACCGCAGAGGGGATATAATGCTTTTGATAAATGGTATGCCTGTTATACATATCGAACTCAAACGCAGCGGCGTTCCTGTAAGCGAGGCGTGCAATCAGATACAGAAATATTCTTACGAGGGCGTTTTTACAGGGCTGTTTTCTCTTGTTCAGATATTTGTCGCTATGACACCTGACGAAACACTTTACTTTGCAAATCCCGGAAGTGCCGATGCTTTCAACCCCGATTTTTACTTTCATTGGGCAGATTTCAATAACGAGGTCATAAATGACTGGAAAGGCATTGCATCAAATCTAATTTCTATCCCTATGGCTCACCAGCTTATCGGCTTTTATACTGTGGCTGATGATACTGACGGCGTTCTGAAAGTTATGAGAAGTTATCAGTATTATGCCGCAAGTGCGATCTCTGACAAGGTTTCAAAAACTAAATGGGGCGAGGGCAATCAGCGTGGTGGATTCATTTGGCATACAACAGGTTCGGGAAAAACTATGACGAGCTTTAAGTCTGCTCAGCTTATTGCAAACTCTAAGGATGCAGATAAAGTAGTTTTTCTTACTGATAGGATAGAACTCGGAAATCAGTCATATATTGAATACAATAATTTTGCTGATGATGGCGAAAGCGTACAGAAAACTGAGGATACCTATGTTCTTATCACAAAGCTGAAAAGCTCAGCTCCTGCTGATACTTTGATAGTGACATCTATTCAGAAAATGAGCAATATCAAGAATGATGAAAACGGTCTGAACGCTCATGATATTGAAGAAATAGGCAAAAAGCGTATCGTTTTTATTGTTGATGAATGTCACCGCTCAACTTTTGGTGAAATGCTTTCTACTATCAAAAGTACGTTCCCAAATGCTATATTCTTTGGTTTTACCGGAACACCTATATTTGAAGAAAATCAGAAGAAAATGAGCCAGACATCTACGATATTTGGCGGAGAACTTCATAGATATGTACTTGCGGACGGAATCAGAGATAAAAATGTTCTAGGATTTGACCCTAGAATGGTACAGACTTTTAAAGAAAACGACGTTCGTAAACAGGTTGCACTTGCTGAGGCAAAAGCAAACAACGTGGAGGAGGCTTTTGCTGATGAAAAGAAACGAGAAGTTTTCAATAAATATATGAATGATGTTCCAATGGCAGGATACGAAAATGATGACGGAAAGTATGTCAAGGGCGTTGAAGACTATCTTCCTAATTCACAGTATATAGAACCTGAACATCAGAATGCAGTTGTTAATGATATTTGCGATAATTGGAGCATTCTCAGTGTAAACAAGAAATTCCACGCTATTTTTGCTACAAGCAGTATTCCTGAAGCTATTGAGTATTACGGGCTTTTTAAAGATAAAATGCCAAGCTTAAAAGTGACCTGTCTTTTTGACCCTCATATCAGCAACGAGGATGGAGAATACAAAAATACTTACAAGGGCAAACCTGTGGCGTTATTTAAAGAGGACGGGCTTGTAAAGATCCTTAACGATTACAATGATATGTTTGGACAAGATTTTACTATACCTACTCACGCAAGTTTCAAAAAAGACGTGTCTTTAAGACTTGCCCATAAAGAGAAATATTCAACGATTACACGCACACCTGAGAAAATGCTTGATCTTCTTATTGTAGTTGATCAGATGCTTACAGGTTTTGACTCAAAGTGGGTAAACACGCTCTATATGGATAAGATACTCCAGTATGAAAATCTTATTCAAGCAATGTCAAGAACAAATCGACTTTTCAAAAGCAATGAAAAGCCTTATGGTGTGATAAAATATTACCGCAGACCATTTACAATGAGAGCTTATATTGATGAAGCGGTAAAGACTTATTCAGGTGACAAGCCTACGGTTCTGTTTGTCGAGAAACTGCCGTATAATCTTAAAAAGCTTAATGTGATCTATATGGATATTTCAGAAGTTTTTAAATCTTCGGGAGTATCTGATTTCACAAAGTTGCCTAATGATCACGCAGAAAAAGCTAAATTTGCACAGCTTTTCAAAGACTTTAATCACCATCTTGATGCTGCTAAGCTGCAAGGATTTAATTGGGAACAGGACATTTATACATTTAATGATGAGGAAACCGGTTTAAATGAAACGATCAAATTAGACTTTGGCAGCAACGATTTTATGGCATTGGTACAGCGTTATAAAGAACTCTCCAACGGAAATGATGACGAAAACGGTAATGGTGGTTCAGACGGCGATGATGTTCCATTTGATCTTGTCGGTTATATTACTGAAATTGACACAGGAAGAATAGATGCAGCTTATATGAACAGCAGATTTGAAAAATATTTAAAAAATCTGCACCAAGCTGATATTACTGAAGAGCAGCTGCAAGCGTCGCTTGATGAACTGCACAAGTCCTTTGCTACGCTTACACAAGACGAGCAGAAGTATGCTGAGATCTTTCTGCACGATGTTCAGCGTGGAGAAGTAGTTGTTGAAGATGGAAAGACACTTCGTGACTATATCACAGAGTATCAATATAAGGCTAAAAATGACCAGATCCATAGTTTTGCTGTTGCTTTCGGATTGGACGAAGATTTGCTTAAAAATATGATGCAGTTAAATCTTACAGAGGCTAATATTGATGAATTCGGAAGATTTGACAAGCTGAAACAGTCAGTAAATAAAGCAGCTGCTAAAGCTTTTCTTGAAAAAATCGAGGGTAAAGTGATTATTCCGCCAAAAGTAAATATGAAAGTCGATAAAATCCTCAGAAAATTCATTTTAACAGGTGGCTTTGATCCTGATGAGGGATAAAAGGTATTTAACACCCTCTAAATATACGTTTTTATAAAAGAGTTAAGGTATTTTCCTTAGCTCTTTTACTTTTCCTTGGGAACAGCATAAGTTGGGAGAATTTGCTGATATTGTAGGCGGTGGAACACCCAGCACCTCAAATTTTGAATATTGGGACGGTGATATTGATTGGTATGCTCCTGCCGAAATTGCCGATCAAATTTTTGTTTCATCAAGCGAAAGAAAGATTACACAGCAAGGGTATGATAATAGCTCTGCCAAGATGCTACCCGTTGGAACGGTGTTATTCACATCTCGTGCGGGTATAGGAAAAACGGCGATTTTACGCAAGGAAGGCTGCACTAATCAAGGCTTTCAATCAATTGTTCCACATATAAATGAACTTGACTCATATTTCATTTTTTCTCGCTCAGAGGAAATGAAAAGGTATGGAGAGACAGTCGGTGCTGGCTCAACTTTTGTCGAGGTATCTGGTAAGCAAATGGCAAATATGGAACTTATGATGCCCACAACAATGGAAGAACAGGTTACAATCGGCTCTTTCTTCCGCAACCTCGACTCCATTATCACCCTTCATCAGCGTAAGCCGTTTTGTTGAAATGGAGGTAATGTGATGTTAAATAACATTAAACATACAGACTTGTTCTGTGATTACTATGAAAGGTGGGTTGCAGTATATAAAGAAGGAGCAATTAGAAAGGTTACATTGGATAAATACAAAATGACAATATCCTGGCTGAAAAGGCTTGTGCCTGAACTTGTTTTGAGTGATCTAAACAGAATTGCTTATCAGCAGCTGCTTAATGATTATGCACTGTATCACGAAAGACAAACAACAATGGACTTTCATCATCAGCTTAAAGGAGCGATACTTGATGCGGTTGATGAAGGGCTTATTGAGCGTGATCCGACGAGAAAAGCAATAATAAAAGGTAAAACGCCGTCGGTCAAGAAAATCAAGTATCTTAATCAGTTTGAACTGCACACGCTGCTGACTTCGCTTGATCTTAAGTCCGGAGTGAACTGGGATTGGTTTATTCTTTTGGTCGCAAAAACAGGTATGCGTTTTTCCGAGGCACTTGCTTTGACCCCTCGTGATTTTGATTTTTCACATCAAATGCTTTCTATAAGCAAAACCTGGGACTATAAAGGCAACAGCGGTTTTCTTCCAACAAAGAATAATTCATCGGTAAGGAAAATACAAATAGATTGGCAAACGGTTATTCAATTTGCTGAATTGGTAAAGAGTCTGCCAGAAGATAAACCCATATTCGTAAACGGCAAAGTTTATAACTCAACTGTGAATGACATACTTAGCCGTCATTGCAAAAGGTTGAATCTGTCTGAAATATCTATTCACGGTTTAAGACATACTCACGCATCGCTACTGTTGTTTGCAGGCGTGTCTATTGCCAGCGTTGCTCGCAGGCTTGGTCACGCCAGTATGACGACAACACAAAAAACATATCTGCATATCATTCAGGAACTTGAAAATCAAGACGTTGATCTGGTAATGCGTTCTTTATCGGGACTAAGTTAATTATATAAACGTAAATAACGGCTTGCGTTGATGAAGTGTGATAAGGCGAGAAAAAGTTATAGAATGTAAAAACCATAGTAAAGATAGAAAATACAAAATACAACAAACCGCCGCAGGTCACATAGATTTG
>NZ_FR890694.1:0-7846 GCF_000435935.1 Ruminococcus sp. CAG:57
CCATTGATTTTTTATATTACTTTCTTGCTTCCAGAGCGGAGATAGATTCCATTATCTTTGACATCTTCTCCTCTGCCTTTGCAAGCTTTGCCTTTTCGGCTTCGATAAGCTGTTCAGGGGCTTTTGCAAGGAAGCCCTGATTGCTGAGCTTTTTGCTAAGGAAGTCTATATCCTTCTGTGCGTTCTTTCTGTCCTTATCAAGACGTGCAAGCTCCTTGTCAACGTCTATGATATCAGCAAGCGGAATGAAGAATCTTGCACTGTCTGTAACAGCGGCGGCGCAATCCTTTTCCTCACACTTGTCTGTAATGATGACCTCAGATGCAGAAGCAAGTCTTTCAAAGAACATTACGCCCTGTGAGAATACTTCCGGCTGTGCAGTTTCAATATAAAGCTTTGCCTTTACAGACGGCGGAACGTTCATTTCACCACGGCAGTTTCTTATGCTCTTTATGCCTGCGATTATCTTCTCAAATGTTGCTTCTTCGTCGGCAAATTCAAGCTTTTCGTCATATACAGGATAATCCTGAACCATGATAGCTGTGCCGTCATTTACGAGAGCCTGCCAGATCTCCTCGGTGATATAAGGCATGAATGGGTGGAGCATTTTAAGCATTCCTTTCATTACCCACACGAGAACTGCCTGTGCTGTGGCTTCTGTTTCACCGCCTGCGGCTATTCTTGGCTTTGTAAGCTCGATATACCAATCGCAATAGATATCCCAGATAAAGTCATAAAGCTTTGAAACTGCTACGCCAAGCTCGAACTTATCAAGATTATCGTTTACTTCCTTTGCAAGAGTATTGAACTTTGATATTACCCACTTATCCTCAACATTGAGGTTTTCAGGGAGCTTATCAGCCTTGAAATCGTCAGGAAGATTCATCATGATGAATCTTGCGGCGTTCCATATCTTATTGGCAAAGTTTCTTGAGGACTTTACCTTATCCTCGATAAATCTCATATCGTTTCCAGGTGCGTTGCCTGTTGCGAGCATAAATCTCAGGGCATCTGCGCCGTACTGGTCGATGATAACAAGCGGGTCGATACCGTTGCCAAGAGATTTTGACATCTTTCTGCCCTGTGAATCTCTAACAAGACCATGGATAAGAACAGTATCAAAAGGCTTCTGCTTCATGTTCTCCATGCCTGCAACTATCATTCTGGATACCCAGAAAGGAATGATATCATAGCCTGTTACGAGAGTGTTTGTTGGATAGAAATACTCAAGCTCCTCTGTCTTGTCAGGCCAGCCGAGAGTTGAGAACGGCCACAGTGCTGATGAGAACCATGTATCAAGTGTGTCAGGATCCTGACGCATTTCCTTGCCGCACTTAGGGCAACAAGCATGGTCTTCCTTTGTTACCACAGTTTCACCGCAATCGTCGCAATAAAATGCCGGTATCTGATGACCCCACCAAAGCTGACGTGAGATACACCAATCTCTGATATCGTTCATCCAGTTAAGGTAGTTCTTCTCAAATCTTTCAGGAACAAACTTGATAGAGCCGTCCTCAACAGCCTTTATTGCAGGCTTTGCAAGCTCGTCCATTTTAACGAACCACTGGAGGGATACTCTTGGCTCGACAGTTGTTCCACAGCGGTAGCAAGTACCTACATTATGCTCGTGGTCTTCAACATAAGCAAGGAAACCGCCCTTTTCAAGATCTTCGACTATCTTCTTTCTTGCCTCGTATCTATCCATGCCTGCATACTCAGGATAATCGTCAACTATCTTTGCGTCCTCAGTAAGAACGTTGATAACAGGCAAGTTATGTCTTTTACCGACTTCAAAGTCGTTAGGGTCATGGGCTGGAGTTATTTTTACAACGCCTGTACCAAACTCCATATCAACATAGCTGTCGGCAACGACAGGTATCTCTCTGCCAACAAGCGGCAGTGTGAGTGTCTTACCTACGATATCCTTATATCTTTCGTCCTTTGGATTTACTGCAACGGCAGTATCGCCCAGGAGCGTTTCAGGACGTGTTGTAGCAAGCTCTACATATCCGCTTCCGTCTGTTAGAGGATATTTAAGATGCCAGAAGTGACCAGCCTGATCTTCATACTCAACCTCTGCGTTTGAGATAGATGTACGGCAATGCGGGCACCAGTTTATTATTCTTTCGCCTCTATAGATAAGTCCCTTATTATAGTAGTTTATGAAAACTTCCTTTACAGCCTTTGAACAGCCCTCGTCCATTGTGAAACGCTCTCTGTCCCAATCGCAGGAAGAGCCGAGCTTTTTAAGCTGCTCAACTATTCTGCCGCCGTATTTCTTTTTCCAATCCCATGCTCTTTCAAGGAAACCGTCCCTGCCGATATCGTCCTTTGTAAGACCCTCTTTACGCATAGCTTCAACTATCTTTGCTTCTGTTGCGATAGAAGCGTGGTCTGTACCAGGTATCCACTCTGCGGCATATCCGCTCATTCTCTTCCAGCGGATAAGTATATCCTGCAAAGTTTCATCAAGGGCATGACCCATATGGAGCTGTCCTGTGATGTTCGGTGGTGGGATAACTATACAGTATGGCTCTTTCTTGGAATCAGGCTCAGCGTGGAAAAATCCGCCGTCAAGCCAATATTTGTAGATCTTATCTTCTACCTTATTAGGCTCATAAAGCTTTGAAAGCTCTTTTTTCATTATAAAACAATTCCTTTCGCAAATATTTTTTCTATCACAGTATCGTGGCAAGACCAAGAGGCATTGCCTTTTTGCCGTCAGACTCGTGTCTTAGGCTGTCTGCGAAACGGAACTGTGAATTTCATTTGAAAGCTGAATTTGAGATCACACATTATATTCTTTCCTTTCCGCATGATATGGCATTACTGCACCTATTATAATATTATCTCACTTTTGCACCGAATTGTCAAGGGCTGATGACGGTATGGAACGAAAAAAGCAGAACAGCTTGAAACTGCTCTGCTGAGAGTGTTGAAAAAGACTTAAACAAGCGGGACGTCGAGGGCGCCGTCCCCTACAACTTGCATAAAAACGAATTTACACTTACAGCTTGAAATGAACGGGCATACCGTTTTTCATTGCTATTTTTACCTCGCCTTGGATAAGTGGCAGGAAGTATCTTACGGCTTCCGGATTTACGTCATTGCCGTCCTCGCTTAACCACTGGGCAGGGAAGAATTTTTCCTTATTTGCAGCATCATGGGCGTCAACGCTGTCAACGGTCACAACATAAGGCACGTCGCTGATACGCTTGAATATCATCATTTTACCTGTTTTCCCTGCAAGAGCCGCTTTTACGCCTGCTGAGCCTATTTCCTCGGCTTCGTCTATATCCGTCTTTGAGCAGATATGAGAAGAACATCTCTGCATAACGTTAAGTTCAATAGAACGGACTTTACAGCCGATATTCTCTTTAACGAGCTGTTCAAGTGTCTTTCCTATGCCAGAGAGATACTCGTGACCGAAATTATCCACAACTCTCGGCTTATTTTCCTCGCCCTTAAGCTTTACGCCCTCGGAAACTGCGATGATAACGGCTTTGTGCTTTGCCATTTGATTTCTTATGTCCTCGAGGAACTTTTCGGCGGTAAAGTTATTTTCAGGGAGATAGATAAGGTGAGGGGCTATCTCGTCATTTGCTCTGAGTACGCAGGTGGAAGCTGTGAGCCAGCCAGCGTGTCTGCCCATTATCTCAACGATAGTGACGGACTCGATAGAATAAACCGAGCTGTCACGGATTATCTCCTGAACCGTTGCGGCAACATACTTTGCGGCAGAGCCGAAGCCTGGTGTATGGTCTGTTACAGGCAGATCGTTATCTATAGTCTTTGGTATGCCTATAACTCTTATCTTTGAATTTCTTGCCGCAAGATAATCGGAAAGCTTTGCCACGGTATCCATAGAATCGTTTCCTCCGATATAAAAGAAAGCTTCTATCCTATGCTTTTCAAGGCAGTTCAAGATACGCTCATATGTTTCACCGCCCTCCTCAACATCAGGAAGTTTATAACGGCATGAGCCGAGAACTGTTGACGGTGTCTGTCTTAGAAGCTCCATATCCTCGTTTGTTTTTATAACAAGCTTAAGATCTATGAGCTGGTCGTTTATGATACCCTCGATACCATTGAGCGAGCCGAAAACGGCGTCTATCTGTGGTGTTTTCACAGCCTGTTTGAAAACTCCCACCAATGAAGCGTTGATAGCGCAGGTAGGTCCTCCTGATTGTGCAACGGCAATATTCATTATCATCAATCTCCTTACAGCTTACTGAGAATATTAAAATTCTCATATTTGTTATTATTATAGCATATTATATATACAAATAAAAGGGTTATGAAAATTTATTAACATATTTTTTCCCTTTGTAACAAAACAAGCCTTCAATAAAACGTTATATCTATCCACTTTGATAATTTTCACATCTATTACATAAAAACGCCTCCCGATTTACACCATATTGTTATAAAGTAAATGTAAATCGTAACCGAATTTTAATTGACAGAACAGTTTATATTTTGTATAATTAAAGATATAGACACGAAATGTGTCGAACTCTAGTCAATGAACCGAAAGGAAGAATATAAATAATGCCTGACAACAGAAACAATAAAGGCTACTATCGTCCTGAACAGAATCGCAGACCTCAGCAGCAAGAAGGCTCCACTTGGCTCACTCCTACTGTAAAGGGAATAATAGCGATACTGCTGACTGTACTTGTGGTAGCCATAGTAATAATGATATTTGCAAAAACTCTTTTTGTGAACACCAACACCACTCCGAAAAAGACCGGTACGATAACTTCTACGGAATACATTCCGCCAAAGACCACCACAACTTCGGAAGAGCCACAGAAAACATCTAAAAAGTCCAAAAAGGCCACTGAGCCTGACGAAGATCCATATGACGGTGATAAGGATGACAACGGTGACGCTGTTGGTGATATCCAGTGCATAAGTGCAGTTTATCTCCACCCACAGCCTACATCGAGCAGTGAAAATCTTCTTACTATCCCATCGGGTGCGACCTGCAAATACTACCGCAACGAAAACGGCTGGTATTATGTTGAATATAATGGCACAAAGGGCTACGCATGGCAGACATTCTTCTCGACACCACCACAGTAATGTGTTTTACGATTTCTTAAATAACGCAGAAAGTGCAGCATGGAAATATGCTGCACTTTCTGTTTATATACGCAAAAAAGCGGAGGTGTTGTCCTCCGCTTGATGTAGCTTATCATACAGATAGAACGTGTTAAATAGCGGGCGAACGCTGTTCGCCCCTACACACAAATGTTACAATTAGAGTTCTACCTTATAGTCCTCTGAGCCTACACCCTTTACAGTGTAGTAAGCAACGCCCTCTTCAGGCTTGATGTATACTGAAACTGTCTTTGGTGTTCTGTGACCCTTTGCCTTGTAGTCAGCCTTTGCAGCAGCCACTACAGCTTCAACATTTATCTCTCCGCCTGCGAACTGAACGAATACCTCGTCCTTTATCTCAGCCTCAACTGCTTTCTTTACAGTTTCCTTCTTTGCCTTTGTTGCCTTTGCTGCGGTCTTTACTGCCTTTTCTGCCGTCTTGACAGCTTTCTTTGCTGTTTCCTTTACTGCTGCGCCTGTCTTTTCAGCGGCAGACTTTACCTCAGCCTTGACTTCCTTTACAGCTTCTTCTGCCTTCTTGTCAGCGGTGATCTTCTTTTCAGCCATTGTAAAACCTCTCCTTTAAAAGTGTTACTAATTACTTATCCACAGCCTCTTTAAGAGCCTTGCCTGCCTTGAATGCAGGAACCTTCTTTGCAGGAACATGGATAGGCTTCTTTGTTGCAGGATTGATAGAATCCTTAGCTGCACGATCTCTTACCTCAAATGCACCAAAACCTACGATAGATACCTTTTCGCCCTTTACAAGTGCCTCTGTGATAGTTTCTGTTACAGCCGCAAGTGCCTGCTCTGCTTCCTTTTTAGAATAGCCGCCCTTTTCTGCTATTGCGGATATCAGATCATTTTTTGTCATTTTGAATCTACCTCCGTTATAATTTTTTACATTGTTTTTATGCTGTTATTATAACGTATTTGACCCCTATTGTCAAATAAATTGCCCGATTTTGCGTGCTTTCTTGCAATCTTTGTAGCTTTACATAAAAAAGAGGCATAGTCGCCGCTTGATTTTTGTACTTATTCACACGTTGGAAATAGTATTTATAATTTAGCCATAATTAACTTTCGATCAGCATCATTATTTTTTTATAAACGCCTATTTTTCGCACTTTGTAAAAGTCACCCATAAAATATTCTTACATATATTTCATCTCAAAGTTCATTAAATATTTACATTCTTTTATATATTCTCTCATGCAACATAATTCATTTTTTCAATCCGTATTTTTCATAAAAAGCCTCAACAT
Source organism: Ruminococcus sp. CAG:57 (assembly GCF_000435935.1). Lineage (NCBI taxonomy): Bacteria > Bacillati > Bacillota > Clostridia > Eubacteriales > Oscillospiraceae > Ruminococcus > Ruminococcus sp. CAG:57. The sequence continues at coordinate 6,372 of NZ_FR890694.1, forward strand.
CGCTGTCGCTTTTCACAAGCTCGGGATACATTATCTCACGAGTGTTGCGGTTATAAAATCCGATAGTTTTCTCGCCTGTGCAGGTGCTTGACATTATTTTTATCTCCATTCCCCTGCACTCCTCAGGGACGGGCTTGACAGTTTTCTTTTTGAAAATTTCCATGGAAACTCCCCCTAATATTTTTTCAAACGTCTTATATAAGCGAAAGTGTAGTCCTCGCCTTTATCACGAAGCATTGTAAGAAGCTTCTCCAAAAGGTCTGATGTTTCAGGGTGGATGGCTCTTGTTTTTTTCGCTCTTAAAAAGTACGCAAGAGGTGCACCGTCATCGTATTTGTCTTTCATATATATCTTGCTTGCGGCAACTCTGTCGCAGAACATTTCTTTCACATATTTAAGGGGCATTTTCACAGGGGTCATCAACTTAGTCCGCAGGTCATAGTCCGTCCAATATTCAAAGTGATGCTTATTTCTTCCCTTGTGATGCATCCAGCCGTAAGAAAATCCGTATTCTTCACGCTCTGCTTCATGGGGCGAACGTGTGCCTTGATAATATTTACAGCCCTTGAGAAACTCCTCCGGGGAATATTTTGAAAGGTCATGCCTCAGACCCTGCCACAAAATGCCTGCCTTATAGCAGTTTTTTATCACTCCGTGGCGATGTCTTGTAATGGTCTTGAAATGCTCCCATGCCTTTATCAAAACGCTCATCTCCTCTGCATTTCATCTTGTGACCTTATTATACTACTTTTGCTTTATTATTTCAACAGCCTGCGGTCATTTTCTGCTGCCGCAGATATCAAGTAGTGGACACTCGCTACAGCGTTCTCCCCTTGCCTTGCAGTATTCACGTCCGAACAGTACAAGGCGGTGACAGAAATCAGAGGATCTCTCAGGGGGGAGTATCTTTCTCAAATCCTCTTCCACCTTTGCAGGCTCTTTATTTTTGGTAAGTCCAAGTCTGCCGCATATCCTTATGCAGTGGGTATCAGTGACCACCGCAGGCTTATGGAAAACGTCGCCCATAACAAGATTTGCCGTCTTTCTGCCTATGCCTGCAAGGGTGGTGAGCTTTTCTATGGTATCAGGTATCTCACCGCCAAAATCATCCATTATCTGTCTGCACATTGTGACGATAGAGCGAGCTTTTGTTTTATACAGACCGCAGGGGCGTATTATCTCCTCGATATCGGCAACATCTGCGTTGGCAAAGTCCTCAATGGTCTTGTATTTGGCAAAAAGCTCTTTCGTGACGATATTCACCCTTGCGTCTGTACACTGTGCAGAAAGTCTGCCTGCTATCATAAGCTCGTGGGGCTTTTTATAGTCAAGGGAGCATATGCCCTCGGGGTAGACCTGCTCCAGCCTTTCCACTATCATTTGCGCACGTTCTTTCTTTGTCATCGGTACTGCTCCTTTGTTTTTAGTGCTTAATTACTTTATATTGTACACTTTTTTGCAGGATTCGTCAACCG
>NZ_FR890695.1:0-39069 GCF_000435935.1 Ruminococcus sp. CAG:57
CTTCATGGGTATCAAGATGGCAACCGATGGAGTTCTTCGCGGTCTCGGAATTATGCGACCGTTCCTCGTTGCAAACATAGTGAATCTTGCGATTCGTCTGTCCGTTGCCCTGATCTGTGCACCACGTTTCGGCATTGCCTTTGTCTGGCTTGCGATACCAGTTGGCTGGCTTGCAAACTTTTTAATCTCCTATGTGGCTCTTAGGAGATCATGGCCGACTGATAAAATGGCATCCATTAGTTAAATTCCAGTTTGTGGGGATGACATGAAAAATGAAGTTTAAGGAACAGAGCTTTACCCTGTTTGCCTATACAAATTATAGAGCAATTCAAGGTTATCACAGGCCCGAACCGCTAGATTTTAATGGAAAAGGTGCGTTCCACCATTTCCTCGTACAATAGGGGTTGAGTATGTTTTCGGTGTTTACAACTCTTTGATTGTTGCAGTATATAAGCCATCAGAGTGGTTTGTATGTAAAGAGGCAAAGGACAGACTTCCAAGACAGGATATTGTTCTTACACCAAAATCTGAAAATAGATTATTTTTTTTGTGGATGAAAGATATGAGCAGGGATTTCCGTTGGATGAGAATGAATCGTTCTACATTGGAAAGTCGATAGCCGGATTGAAGTTGAATCAGTCGGCACAGAATCCGATTACATATCTGTATCCACTGGAAAAAGATAAAATTCATATTTAATGAAATTGACAAATCGGAATTTACGGAGGAAAATAGTAATGGCACTGTTCCTACTGATTACATATATAGTAATTTTTATATTTCAAATAATATTATTTGTTATAACCATTCGCAAGAAAACAAAAAAACTTTGGCGGATATTGTTTTCGGCAGAACTAATTCCGCTGCTTATATCCATAGGACTGATGATTTACTATAATAATCTTCCTGGATATGGATTTATGCCTGGACTAACTTATTTGGGAGAAGTATTGTTTAGTTTTGGAGCGGTTGTTTTGTACTGTATAAGTTTCCTGATTTCTTTATGCAGTTATATTGCAATTTCAAATAAACAAAGGAAACGCTGAATAAATAGTTTCTGCCGTTTTTTCACAGTCCTCTCAGTGACGTGTTTTCGAGCGTTGCTCAAAACGGCGAAACGAATGCCTCGCATTAATCAGCTTTTTCTAAACTTAATTTGAGGTGTTCCACTTGTGTGTTTATTTGAGTTCCTTGAATGAGTTTAAATATTATGTTAATATTTTAAAGAAGTTGGCGTGTAGTTGATTAGAAAGATAAATCGGAATTTGAGGAGGTAGGATTAATTGAAAGTTATAAAGCGAAAATCAATAGGAACACACTTTTCAATGTGTGTTCAGCCTGCTTTTATTATTGGTACAAACAATGAGGATGGAACGCATAACTTTGCTCCAATTACATGGGTTAGCACAACCAATGAGAAAGAGAATGACTATTTATTAATTATCAGTATGTTTGGTACTAAAAGGACCAAACAGAATGTAATTAGAACTGGTGTTTTAAGCGTTAATCTTGTTAGCACAGACATGATCGAACTTATGGATTATTTTGGCACACATCATGCAAAGGATGGGAAGAAGGATGAAATTTCATATGATGTTGGTAGGGGAGAGATTGTGGATGTTCCTGTTTTGGAGGCGAGTAGGTGGATATATGAATGTGAAGTAGTTCAATCAATTGAAATTGGAGAATCAACAACCTTTTTCTGCAGAATAAGGAATATTCAAATAGAAGAACAGATGGAATGTAGAGATACACTTGATGTGGATCTTACGAAATTAGAACCTGTAATTTATTCGGGAATGTATCATAGTATTGGAAAATCACTTGGCAAAATAGGTGATTTTTCAAAATAGACAAATTCCAGTTTGTAGGGATGACATTAAAAATGAAGTTTAAGGAACAGAGCTTTACCCTGTTTGCCTATACAAATTATAGGATAATTCAAGGTTATCACAGACTCGAAACCCTAGATTTTAAGGGTAAAAGTGCTTTCCACCATTTCCTCGTACAATAAGGGTTGAGTATGTTTTTCGTTGAATAACCGAGCCATGTGGAGACTGTCTGCCTACTGTCGAAAAAAATATTGATTTTATGCTTAATATTAAACCTTCGCGGAAATATGTACCTGCGTTTTTGTTTAATTGAGAGGATGATTAGTTTGAATATTATATATAAAAAAGCAACGATAGAAGATATAGTTCTGCTAACTAAAACAAGAATAGAAGTTTTGCGGGCAGCTAATAATCTAACGTCAGATATTGATATGGCTGAAGTAGAAAGAGAATCTTACGAGTATTATAGACAGGCCTTTCATGATGACTCTCACACAGGTTATTTGGTTTTTGATGACGATAAATTTGTTGGTGCAGGTGGGGTTAGTTATTACCAGGTGATGCCTACCTATCACAATCCAAGTGGTAAGAAAGCATATATTATGAATATGTATACGAAGCCTTTATATCGCAGAAATGGTATCGCCATAAGGACGCTGGCATTACTGGTAGAAGATGCAAAGAAAAGAGGTATTACTTCTATTTCTCTGGAAGCGACAGAAATGGGCAGACCTTTATATGAAAAGTTTGGATTTGTGCAAATGAAGAATGAAATGGAGTACATTGAAATTTAGCAAATAGGAAGAAAATATGAAAAAAACAGTAATAGGCATAATCGCCCACGTCGACTCAGGCAAGACAACGCTTTCGGAAGCAATGCTTTATTTGTCGGGCAAAATAAGAAAGATCGGACGTGTAGACCACGGCGACGCTTTTCTTGACACGGATATGATTGAAAAAAACAGAGGTATAACTGTTTTCTCAAAACCCGCGGAATTTGAATATAAAAACACATCTTTCACCTTGCTTGACACACCTGGTCATGTCGATTTCTCAGCGGAAACTGAGCGTGCATTACAGGTGCTTGATCTTGCTGTGCTTGTTATAAGCGGAACTGACGGTGTGCAGAGCCATACCCAAACTCTTTGGAGGCTGTTAAAGCGTTATAACGTCCCAACCTTTGTTTTTGTGAACAAAATGGACTTGGACGGTGCTGATAAAACTTTTGTTATGAACAGCCTAGAGGGTCGTCTTGGCAGTGGATTTGTGGATTTCTGCCGTATGAAGTCAGAAGTCACTGAGGATTGCGCCCTTTTTGATGAAAATATTATGAATGAGTTTCTTGAAACGGGATCAATGTCTGACAAGATACTGTCAGATGCCGTGGCTCATAGAAAAGTATTTCCATGCTTTTTCGGCTCAGCTTTAAAATCACAGGGCATAGAAAAATTTATGAACGCCCTTGCAGAGCTTGCACCGTGTGTATATGACAGCGGTACTTTTGGTGCAAAAGTGTATAAAATTTCAGAGGACGGTGGCTCACGCCTGACTTTTATGAAGATAACAGGTGGCTGTCTTAAGGTTAGAGATCAAGTAGATTATTCATCGGCTGACGGTGAAAGCTTCTCGGAAAAGGTCAGCAGGATAAGAATATATTCAGGGGCAAAATATCGTAATGCGGATAACGCTGAAACTGGTGTTGTTTGCGCTGTTGAAGGGTTGACTAAAACTTATGCTGGGCAGGGATTTGGTTTTGAGCAGGATTCTGCAAAACCACTGTTGGAGCCTGTTCTTACCTATCGTGTCGAGCCTGTGTGTGATTTGGATATGCACACTCTGCTTTCATATTTCCGTGTGCTTGAAAATGAAGATCCACAGCTTCACGTCGATTGGAATGAACAGCTTGGCGAAATACATGTCAGCATAATGGGTGAGGTGCAGCTTGAAATACTGAAAAGCCTCTTCAAGCGGCGCTTTGATATCGACATTGATTTTGGCGAGGGAAGCATTGCATACAAAGAAACTATTGAGAAAACGGTCTACGGCTATGGTCACTATGAGCCGCTCAGGCATTATGCTGAGGTGCATTTGAAACTTGAGCCGCTGGAGCGTGGCAAGGGTCTGCGTTTTGCAACGGAATGCAGTGAAGATACGCTGGATAAAAACTGGCAAAGACTTATTCTTACCCATTTGCAGGAGAAAAAGTATCTTGGCGTTCTCACAGGCTCTCCTATTACAGATATGAAAATAACGCTCGTTTCGGGAAGAGCGCACCTTAAACACACAGAGGGCGGCGACTTCCGTCAAGCAACATATCGTGCCGTCAGACAGGGACTTAGAAACGCAAAGTCCGTTCTTCTTGAGCCTTATTACAGCTTCACACTTGAAGTTCCACAGCAGAATGTGGGACGTGCTATAACAGATATACAGAACATGGGAGGAGTTTTCTCACAGCCGGAGGTATCGGGTGAATTTTCCGTTATAAAGGGAAGTGCACCAGTGGCTGAAATGCGTGGATATCAGTCGCAGGTCATAAGCTACACCAAGGGCGTTGGAAAGCTGATATGCACTTCTGACGGTTACCGTGAATGTCATAATACAGAAGTTGTGCTTGAAGAATATGGCTACGATCCTGACAAAGATCTCGAAAATACGGCAGATTCTGTATTTTGCTCTCATGGCGCAGGTTACAATGTCAAATGGAACGAAGTTCCTGATAAGCTTCACATACCTCCAGAGGACAAACGCAGGCAGGTTTCTCAGCCACAGACATACTCTCGTGCCGAAGATTTTGTAAGACGTGCAGCAAGCGACAAAGAGCTTATGGAGATATTTGAGCGCACTTACGGAAAGATAGAACGTGATAAGCACTATGCGATGCGCAGACCTGAAAAGTCTGTAAAGTCAGCGTCAAAGCCGAAGCAGATATACTCAGGCGTGGAATATTTGCTGGTTGACGGCTATAACATAATTTTCTCTTGGGACGAGCTGAAAAAGGCTGCCAACGAGAGCCTTGACCTTGCACGAAGTATGCTTGTGAACAGGCTTTGCAACTATCAGGGATACAAGCAATGTGAGTTGATACTCGTATTTGACGCATACAAGGTCAAAGAGCAGGAGCGTGTAGTGGAAAATTACCACAATATCAGTATAGTTTACACCAAAGAAGCCGAAACGGCTGACACTTATATCGAACGCACTGCCCACAAGCTCAGCCGAGAACATAAGGTAAGGGTCGCCACATCTGACGGCATGGAGCAGGTCATAATCATGGGCAGCGGTGCTTTCAGAATGTCAGCTCAGGAGCTTCACGAGGACGTTATCCGTGTGGAAAAAGAGATAAGAGAATATATCTCCAATATGAAATAAAAAAAACGATTTTCTGAAAATAACCAGAAAATCGTTTTTTGTTATCTTTTCCTTTTCTTGGACTTTATTTTTATCTCAGGTATTGCTAAGTTGTCGAATATTACACCTGATTCGCTATTATTTTCGTTTTCATCACTCTCAGTTTTTACATCTTCAACGTGAACTTCTGGAAAAGCAAGGTTATCTGTATAACAGTCAAGATGTTTGTTCTTTTTGTTCATATTCTTTTCCTCCGTTAATTAATAAAGTTGATAAATCCTGTTATAACAAGGCTATTTATAAAATCGGCAAACATACTTCCAACAATAGGAACAAGCATATAAGCCTTTATTGAAGGGGCAAATTTTGCTGTTAAAGCCTGCATATTAGCCATAGCGTTTGGCGTTGCACCCATTCCGAAGCCGCAAGTTCCTGCCGCAAGCACTGCCGCATCATAGTTTCTGCCCATTACATTATATACGATAAAGTAAGAGAACATCGCCATAAGAAGCACCTGTGCAACAAGCATGATTATCATAGGCAATGCAAGCTCGGCAAGCTGCCAGAGTTTCAATGTTATCATGGCTATTCCGAGAAAAAGCGAAAGACAAATACCACCAATATCATTTATTTCACCCATGTGTATGTGTATTTTACCGCTGTATTCACCGATGTTTCTCATAAATGCTGCAACGATCATTGATCCGATATACACAGGAAAAGTCATGCCTGAATATGAAAGCACCCATGATACAAACGTGCCTATTCCCATTGCTATCGCAAGCTGATAAGCTGCAGGTGCATACATGCTTACAGAACGGTGATGTTTTTGTTCGTCCTCGACAAGTATAGAGTCGTCCTCAGGAATAACAGTTTTCAGCAGATCGTGTTTGAGTATAAGCTTTCTGCCGATAGGTCCGCCCATTACAGAGCCTATAATCAATCCAAAAGTAGCCGCTGCTGTGCAGAGGCTTGTTGCTCCTTGCTGACCAAGGTCCTCAAGCACTGTGCCAAAAGCACCTGACGTTCCGTGACCGCCTACCATAGGGATAGATCCTGTACACATACCTACCAGCGAGCTTACTCCCAATAGCTTTGAAAGTCCCACTGCAACCGCATTCTGCGCAAATATCAGCACTATCAGGCATAATAAAAATACAATAAGACTTTTACCTCCTGCTTTCAAAACTTTAATGTTTGCCTGAAAGCCAACAGAAGTGAAGAACATGACCATGCAAACCGTTTTTAGCGTTTCATCAAACTGAAATTCGACTATTCCTGCGACGTGAAGAATACATGATATGATAGCAAAAATAACTCCGCCGATGACAGGAGAGGGAATACAGAAGGTTTCAAGAAATCTGACTTTCTTTTTGAGAAATCCACCTAAATACAAAACTCCTACTGCTACCGCAAGAGTTTGATACATATCCACATTTATTGTTTTCAAATTTGATCCTCCTCTGTTATAGCAGTTCCAATGCTGTTATAATATTCCACTGCCCCTTTATGAAAAGCACACGGGATATTATCTGTCGCAAATTTTGTGTCATTATTCGCAAATGAGATCCTCTTCTTTATCTGGTCATTTTCCTCAAAAAGCATTTTCGTGATATCTGCTACAGTGTCGCTGTCCATCTTTTGGCTTGCCACAAGAACAGCCTTTACGCCGACAGTCTTGACGTCCTCGTCAATGCCTTTATAAGTTCCTGCCTTTATTACAGTTTCATAATATCCGTCATAAAGATTCGTCATATATGATATCGTTCTGTCATCAAGAGGCAATATTCTTATATCCATTTCCTCAGAAAGCTGTGTTATAATATCACATGGAGCACCAAGTACCACGAAAAATGCATCGATAGAGCCGTTTTTAAGTGCCTCAGCAGACTTCTGATAGTTCATGTTGCACACATCTATCATGTTATAGTCAAGACTTACAGAGTTTAAAATGTACTCAGCATTTTTTGCTACGCCAGAATCTTCTTCGCCCACAGAGACCTTTTTTCCTTTAAGATCAGCAGGAGTTTGAATATCTGAATCAGCCGGAACGATTATCTGAAAAGACTCCATGTAAAGAGCCGCAACTGCACGGACGTTGTTTATTTTGTTACTATTAAAATCTCCTGTGCCATTCACAGCTTCAGACAGGACATCGCTTTGGACTATTCCCATGTTGATAAAGCCGTCCTTTAAAAGCCTCATGTTAGCCTGAGAACCAGCCGTTCTTATATTAGTGATGTTTTCATCAATATCACTGAGAGTGTCAGCAAATTTATAATATATACCACCTTCGTTGCCGGATCCCAGTTTTATCTCAGAGTGTTTACAGCAAGAGCAGAACATTGTAAGTATAGCAACTGTAACAATAAATATTATTGTATTTTTTATTTTTCGCAATCCGATCATTCCTTTCTAAAATATTCAAAAAGTTATCCTATTGATAATATCATATCCATATTTTCATTAAACATATATTTCATATAAAAAATCACCTATCAGCTTTTTGGTATTATCATTGAGGTTAAAAAAGCCACACCGAGCGTGGCTTTTTCTCTCTAATATAGACAGTAAACAAATTTTGCATTAAGAAGCTTAGCACCCGAAAGCTTTGGCAGGACGATCTTGTCCTTTACGATTTCAAAATAAGAAAGTGCAGTTTCGAGTTCCCCCTCAGATATTACTGAGTTGCTCATTTCCGCTTTGACTGCAAGTTCTCCGATATATTTTATCATATGAGAGAAATCATTGATTTGCATTTCCTGGCATTTTTCTGTTAACCTGTCACAAAGCTGTAAGTCTGTAATATTTCTGTTGTCGGTAATGCCTATAAGCTTTAAATACTTGAGCATATAGCGATATACCGCCACAGTACGTGATCTATTGTCCCCATTACTTAGTTCCGAACGCATTTTCTTTACTTTTACATCTCTATGGACTACAACACCGAAGCCTATAAGCAGAAGTCCGCCTAGAGTGATGAAAATTCCTGCAAATGAGCCATGACTGCTGTTGTTTTCTGATGTGCTTGATGAAGCAAAATTTTTCCCAGTGCCTGACATCACTCCGGCACCATGTCCGTTGCTTGCAGAATTTGTTTTCTTTGTTGTTGAAGCTTTTGAACTGTTTGCAGGCCTTTTAGTAACCACTGAAGTTGTGCCACCCTGACCGCCGTTTTGTGTGGTAGTCGTAGGCTTGCTTTCTGTGCTTTTAGTTGTTGTAACTTCCTTAGGGTCTTTCTCTTGTTGCGTAAGATTAGGATTATCATTATCATAACCTGGTGTGAATTCTGCAGGATACCAACCTGCATTGTCTATAAATACCTCAGCCCATGCGTGCGCACATTTGTCCTTTACACTTACCTCGTATGTTGAATCATCTTTAGGTTCACCGAGCTGTGAATTAAGCACCACATATCCTTCTACATATCTTGACGGATAGCCAAACATTCTTAAAAGCTCTGCACCCGCCGTTGCGAAATATGAACAATAGCCCTCCTTTTGTGTACCTAAAAAATAATCTATGAAATCTTCACCTTTTGGAGTAACACCCGGTTCAAGGGTATAAGTGAAGTTATCAGAGAAATAGTTTCTTATTGCAGTGCTTATTTCTTCATAAGTCCAATCACCCTTGTGGTAAATATCCACGCCAAGATATTCACTAAGTATCTCTTTATATGCCTTATCAAGCTCATCAGACTTTGAAACGTCCATATATTTCTGGTGAACAAACTCTGAGTAAGCGTCAACACCTCTGTCCTTATTAACAGACAATGCAGGCACTTCTGTGGCTATAGCCTCAGGGAGAGCTTCAAGTCTTTCTTCTATAAGAGAGGGGTCAAAATAGTAAAGAGAATACTTTGTTGAACTTAATTTGACATATGACTCAGTGGTAGGACGCATTTTTTTATCGTCTGTATTTCCATCACTTGAATATAAAGAAGCGTATGGCGCATACACAAATTTCTTGCTTGCGCCGAGAACAGATACAGAAATCTGAGCAGGGGTCAGATCCGCGTATTTGCGTTGGATAAGGTCATAATCCAGATCCTGCACCCATATCTTGCCTTGCTCAAAATCATCAGAGAAGGTGTCTTCATTGCCATTCACGTCAACAGGAGTCCAGCTATTGTCGTTATAAACGCCTGCTACATATCCACGGAGATATAGTGTATTAGAGAATTTTGGAGTGACCACTTTTAGTGCTGTTGAGCCGTTGAAGCTAATGCCTGCTGTCTTGCCAAGAACGCCTCCGTTTGTGCCACCAACTGTTTTTATACCAAACAGATCAAATCCGCCGTCATAATCTGAAAAAGCATTCCTCAGGTCAGTGAGAGAGAAATTTGACACTGCTGTAGAAATATCATGTCTGTATTTTGCAAATGACTCAGGACGTGTAAAGCCTGTTATTGCTGAGAAAAGCATTATAACTACAAGTACCAACGAACTTAAAATAGCCGTGAATTTCATGAATACGTTATAGAAACAAGCTTTTTGCTTTTCAGATGTAAAATAAAACGTGCGTTTTCGCTCATGCACCGCAAAGGTGTTTTTTCTTCCTGCCTTGTTAGTTGTGTGGTTTATTATGTGCAGTGCAAGCACTGTCACCCAGCATACAAACAGACCAATAACAGTCCACATTGACGGCTCCCAGCCCCAATACATTCCAAGCTCGAAAACAGGAAATGTAATGATGAACAGCAGTGGAAAATCTATCCTATAAAGGCAGGATGCTGCCGCACCAAGGCAAACAAGAGTTATAAAAAATACGAAAAAATTTGACGCAAGATATGGGTAGTCGATAGTAGAAATTCCACTAAGCTGAACGCCAAGAGTTGAGTTAGGTTGATTTGCCCTTGAAAGATATCTGTCTATAACAACGAACAAGCCGTATTTTATTGTAGTTATCCTGCTCACAAGGTAAATTACATGAAGTATCATCACACCAAGTGCAGAAAACTTAATTATCTTGTGTGACGATTTCATCAGACCAAACACAAGTGAAAGCATGGCGGAGTAATATATGATCGTGGTCTTGTATATTTCCATATCAAGGAATGATACTGCCATAAATGCTGTGCATATGGTCGCCACAAAGGTCAGAAGTATCTGAAACCATAGAAATGAGCCTGAATTATGCTCACGCTCGCAATTCATAAGGATATCTCCGTCAATGCAGATACCATTGCTGCTGATAAATCCTATATCTTTGTTTTTGCTTTTTATTCTTTTCTTTTTCATGTTGTCACCTTTATAGACATATTTCCTGTATGCTTTCGGCAACGTGTTTTGCAGTAACGTTCACGACCTCTGCAAACTCATCGTTTATAACGTCGTCTTTCTTTTTGTTTGTGATAAGCATATAGGAATAGCGGAACGCCAGATCGTTATCGTTCATAACGCCGCTGAGATTGCTGTTATATGCGGGAGAAAAATACATCAAGTGACCGCATTTATATCTCTCAGGCTCATTGATGTAATTTATCATAGACAAGTCAGGCTCATCATAAACAGAAGCCTGCAACAGCAGACTTATAAGCAGTCTTGCACTTTCTTCGTCTGTAACATTTACTACTTCACTCAAATCTTTCTTTTTATCATACCACACTACCTTATGAGGTGTGTCATTTTCTATGAGATAATAGGATATAGACGCTATAGCCTCTACAAGAGTATCATATACGAGCATATAATCGTCTGTATTTGTATCAAGGTGGAGATCCGCCATAAGCACGATAGAGTTTGATATAGGCAGGGAATAATCCTTGACCATGGTCTTATCCTGCTTTGCAGTAAGCTTCCAATGTATCCTATTTATTTTGTCACCATCATGATATTCGTGTATATCAAAAATCTCTGAGGGATCATCGCCCTTTGATGTCTTGGAATAATCATCGGTTTCAAGACCCATTTCAGCATAATTGGCAATGTTGTTTTCGATGGGTATATAGTCAGGAACTATAGTGAACGTACTTTCGCCAAAAAGTCTGGAAGCAGCGTCGGTACTTACTCTTATCTTGAAAAGCTTCAGCATATCCACAATGCGACAGCGTTTTATGTTCATTCTCACTGTGCCATAATGCTTTGCAGAAACGTGCAAAGTAAGATACTGAACATCATCAGGGTAAAGTGGAGTGTTTATCTTCATTGTATTTTTGTCGCCGTCAAGAGTGTTGTAATATTCTATCTCTATAATCATATTGGCAACAGGCAACTTTGAGCGGTTTTGCAATCTCAGCACAACAGGTATCTTTGACGATCTGCCTGCGGTTTTCTGAGTGTTCACAAAACCAACGCTTATTTTCTTTGACATTTTTTTGAGCATAACGAATAAGATTATAGGCATAACAAGTAAAAATGCAAAGAGATAAAAAGAGAAGCTACCCACATATAATATATAGAAGAAAATAGAGGCGATAAATAATATTATATATAAAACCAGCATTTGCTCCTCCGTTATTTGCTAACTCTAGGAACCTGAACTGAGGAAATAACTCCTTTGAGTATCTGTTCTCCTGTGAAGCCGTTTATCTTTGCCTTTGAGCTGAACACAAGTCTGTGAAGAACAACGTCCTTGAAGCTGTATATAACGTCATCGGGGATAACATAATCTCTGCCCTTAAGAAGCGCTGTCGCCTTTGTCATTCTGAGTAGTGCGATAGTTCCTCTAGGTGAAAGACCCAGCTTTATATATTCATTGTTTCTGGTTGCATTTGCAAGCATAACGATATACTGGAAAACCTGATCTGAAACATAAATATTTTCCACAACTTTTCTTGCCTGAAGGATATCCTCCGCAGAAACCACAGGCCTTACATTATCCACAGGCACGAGATTTTGCTTGGATTTTAGCATTGCGACTTCGCTTTCAAGATTAGGATAACCCATTGTGAGCCTTACGATAAATCTGTCCATTTGCGACTCAGGGAGCATTTGCGTGCCTATAGAACCAACCGGGTTTTGCGTTGCAATAACGATATAAGGGTCAGGCATTTTATGTGTGATACCGTCTACAGTTACCTTGCCCTCCTCCATTACTTCAAGAAGCGCAGACTGCGTCTTACTTGAGGTTCTGTTTATCTCGTCTGCAAGAAAAAGATTTGTGAGTGCGGCACCCTGCTTATATTCAAACTTGTGTGTTTCTTTATTTAGAATGGTAAAACCTGTCACGTCTGTTGGCAAAACATCAGGGGTGAATTGTAGTCTTTTATAGTCAAGTGAAAGCGCCTTTGAAAGAGCCACGGCAAGAGTGGTCTTTCCTACTCCTGGAATATCCTCAATAAGGATATGACCGCCTGCAAGTATGGACAGCAGGACTTTTATGATTATCTCGTCCTTGCCGATAATGACCTTTCTTACCTCATTTATCACACTTTGTGACATATTCAGTACTTTTACCTGTTCTTCAGTTAAGCTGTTGTTCATAATTTTCTCCTTTGTTTTGTATGTTTCTTTTATCTTCACAATATTTGTGCATATTGCATTAACATTATATCACAAATACAACAGTATTTCAAGCATTTTGCGTGATAATTAAATACAATAATGGATATCTGCGTATGTAGGAGAATACAAATATCTTGTACTAAAATGCAGGCTCACAGCATAGTTATTTCATAGGACAAGTCAAAAGGAGCGTGAAAAAATGATAAGAGAAGTCAGTAAGATAAAATACGTTTACGAACTGCTCACCCCTCGCATAAGGGGAGCAATTATGTCAGTGCCAGAAATAGAGCGTGACAGGATACAGGAAATAAGGCTTCGCAGAGGTAGACGGCTGTCTGTTACCATATTCTCGAAAGAGTATTTCGTTAATGATAACGGCAGACTAATGAACAATATCGGGGATAGCGTTCAAGTTACCACAGAGGATATTGAAACTATCTATCAGCGAGCATTTCAGAACTCTCTTCATAGCTTTCACCGTGAGATAGCAAGAGGGTACATAACGGTTTCAGGAGGGTGCAGAGTAGGCTTCTGCGGAACTGCCGTTCTTGATCCTGCAAGGAGTTATGCCGTGGAGTCGGTAAAAAATATATCTTCTCTTAATATAAGGATAGCTCGTGAAATGATAGGCAGTTCAGACGAGATATATGCAAAATGCTTTTCTGACAAACCAATGAGCCTGCTTATAGCTTCACCGCCCTCGGGAGGAAAAACTACAGTGCTTCGTGATCTTGCAAGAAAGCTTGGAGAACGCTGGCGTGTTGCGCTTATAGACGAGCGAAACGAGTTTGCCGCAACAGTGGCAGGTGAGCCGCAAAATCTTATAGGTGCAATGACGGACGTGTTCAATTCCTACAACAAATATGAGGGCATAATGACGGCTGTCAAGGTCATGTCACCGCAAATACTCATATGCGACGAGATAGGTTCTTCTGAGGACAACGAAGCTTTGCAGTATGCGCTCAACTCAGGAGTGAAGCTTATTGCTTCATGCCATGCTTCAAGCCTTGATGAGCTTAAAAAGCGGCGTTATATCTCAAAACTCATAAAAGACAAGGCTTTCGACGCACTTGCGGTACTAGGCACAGGAACAATGTGTGGCAGGCTGGTATCATTTACAAAAACAGGAGCATGAAATGATAAAGCTAATAGGCTGTGTGCTGATCATATCCGCCTGCACACAAATGGGCTGTGCAATGGCGTTGGACAAGATACGGCAAATGAAATATCTCAAGCTTCTCAGACGGTTGATATTTGAAACAAGGGCAATGGTTGATGGTGGAATGACTTTCGGGGAAATTATCTTAAAGCTTAGCTTGCAGAAGGATTATTCTGACTTTACATTTTTGTCGCAAGATACCTCTTCGCCTGATGTCCGCAGAAGAATAACCGAGGATATATATAATTCAAAGCTTTTTGACAATGAAATCAGGCAGACCGCCATAGATTTTTTTGAAAAACTCGGTACAACAGACACAAATGGACAGCTTGCATACGTTTCCATGAGCCTTGCCGCACTTGACGAGCAGATAAGCAGACTTTCAGAGAATTTCACCTCACAGGTGCGGCTATGCAGGGCTTTGGGCGTTCTCAGCGGGGCTTTTATCGCTATTATGCTAATATAGCCATAGCAAAGGATAACCATAATGAAGGGAACAAAATTTTATGGACATAGATCTTATTTTCAAAATCGCTGCCATAGGAATTATCGTTGCCGTGTTAAATCTCTTGCTGAAACGAGCGGAGCGTGACGAGCAGGCAATGATGACAACTCTTGCAGGGCTTATTGTCGTTCTGCTTATGATAGTAAGGCAGATCGGAAATCTATTTGAAACGATAAAAGAAGTGTTTGGATTGTATTAATGAAAATATTTACAATAGTGTGCTTTTGTATTTTCTCAACCATAGTGTGCAAAGCCATTGAGAAAGACAGCCGTGAGATAAAATATGCGGCTGTGCTTGCAGCGGCGGCACTGGTGCTTTTTCATTCGGTAGCATTTGTGAAAGACCTTATCTCAGTTTTTGAGGACCTTTTCACTCTGTCAGGAATCGACAATATGTATCTTACCATACTGTTCAAGTCACTTGGCATATGCTATATTGTACAGCTTGCATCTGATTATTGTAAGGACTGCGGAGAAAACGCACTTGCGTCACAGGTCACTTTGGCAGGAAAGCTTGCAATGCTTTCGGTATCGCTGCCGCTTTTCAAAGCATTTGTAGAAATAGTAAAAGCATTGCTTATATAGGATTAACATATGAAAAAAATAATTGCCACTGTCATCATAGTACTTGCGGTCATGTTTACACCACAGGAAGTATATGCAGACAGTGAGGAACAGAACAATGAATATTATGACAGGCTCATAAGCGAAATAAACGAGGGACTTTCTTTTGAGGGTGATGAAGATGTAAAAACTGTACTTGAAGATAATAACATCACTTTGGAAGATCCGTCCTCTGCCGCAAATATAAATGCTTCTGATGTGATAAATCATATATTTGAAAGCTTTACCGCTGCTTTGCGAAGCCCTCTTATAATGCTCGGGAAAATAACAGCCGCCACTATGCTCTGCGTGTTGGTAAGGTCAATGTCAGCCGAGGGTACAGTTGACAAGGTATTCACGCTAATATGTGTTCTTACCACAGTGCTTGTTATAAGCGATACTGTCACCGACAGCCTTTATTCTGTAAAGACTTCCATGGAACAAATGAACAGATTCATGATGTCCTACATACCCATATTTTCAAGCGTGGCGACAGCAGGCGGTAGTGCGGCGGCAGGAGCAGGCTATTACGGCGTTATGCTGATAATATGTGAAAGCGCAGGTATATTGGCAGATACGATACTTGTGCCGTTTTTGTCGGCAGTGCTTGCAGTGACCCTTGTTTCTGCAATAAATCCATCTCTTGACCTTGGAAGCCTTGCAGAGTCGGTGAAAAAGCTGGTCATATGGGTGCTTGGCATTGTGATGACCCTTTTTACAGGGCTGTTATCTATTCAAAGCTTTGCAGGAGCGGCGGCTGATAATCTCTCTGCTAGAGCCGTTAAATTTGCGGCTTCAAGCTTTATACCTGTCATAGGCGGCTCGGTCTCTGAAGCTTATTCAGCGGTAAAGGGAAGTATAGGCGTAATAAGAACAAGCGTCGGCGTGATAGGGGTTATAATAATGTCTGTGATAGTTGCGAAACCTTTGCTTACGCTTCTTGCAGTAAAACTTGCAGTGTGGATAGGCGCTACCATAAACGATATTTTTGGCATAAGCAACAGTGGTGGACTTCTTAAAAGCATAAACTCGGTTTTATCAATTGGTGTGAGCATCCTTGCGGCTTATTCTATAATGTTCGTTATTTCCACATCAGTTGTAATAATGACAGCCATGAACATAGGAGCTTAAAATGAATACAGTTAAAGCAGTGATATTTATTGCCTGCATTATAGGCGTGATAACTTCTATGACGGATATTGCCACACCTGAGGGAACTTTGAAAAAACAACTTAGATCAGTGCTTGCTGTGATACTTTTACTTGCGGTCATAACGCCTGTAATGGGACATGGCTTCAAAGTCACCCTAAGCGACTATACAGAGCTTGCAGATCTGCCTGAGTTTGACAGCGTTTCAACAGCGACGAAACTTTATTATCTGTCCGAATCCGAAAGCAGGCTTGAAGAATATTTTTTGGATAAGCTGAATAAGAATGGCATAGAAAACGTCAGAGTGGACATAACCACAGATATAAATGAATATAATGAAATAGAGATAACAGCGGTAAGGGTATATCTGACTAAAATAAGCGATAGAGGGCTTGTTGAAAAGCTTATTGCAGAAGATCTGCCTGATACTCAAGTTATCGTGCAGGAGGAATAAACGTTGCTGAAAAGTAAAGTTGAGGGGAAAATAAAGGCTCTTAAAAAGCTTCCTATGAAAACGAAGATAGTGATAGCCGTAGGTCTTGCAGGGATATTACTTATATTTGTTTCTGAGATGTTTCCTGCTAAAAATACGGCAGAGAGCAAGAGCATTCCCACGGAAAGCGTTGCCACTGATGATACAGACAGCTACAAAAAGCAGATAGAAAAAGAGCTTAAAGATGTTCTTTCTCAAGTCAGGGGAGTTGGCGAGTGCGAGGTAATGGTGACAGTTGAGGGAACTACCGAATATGTTTATGCCGAAAATCTTACCAAAAGCACAGACAATAATGGTGACAGAACAAGCGACAGGTATGAAAACGAGATAGTAATAACTGATAATGACGGCAAAAAGGAGGCTTTGGTCAGAAAAATAATAAAACCGCAGATATGCGGCGTTGTCATTGTTTGCGAAGGAGGTGGAGATATAAAAGTAAACGAACGTGTGCTTAAAGCGGTTTCGACAGTACTAGGCATATCAAGCAGTAAGATCTGCGTTGAGGGCAGAAAATAACAGAAAGAGGTAATAAAGATGAAAAAAACGACCATGATAATAGGCAAAAAGCAGATAATCCTTGCAGGAATGACGCTGATACTCGGTCTTGCAGTATACATAAATTATGCAGTATCGACCTCAGACGGCAAGATAAAGGCGACGGACGTTGTGAAAAGTCAAAGCGTGAATTACGGCGACGCACAGCTCGTAAGCAATGACAGCACTTCAGATTATTTTGCACAGGCAAGAATAGACAGAATGAATTCAAGGGACGAGGCGGTAGAAACATTAAAAAATATAATGAACGGCGGCGATTCCACAGAGGAAGAAAAGAAAGTCGCTGAAGAAGAAGCTTCAGCCATGACAGGGCTCATGGAGTCGGAGAGCAAGGTAGAGACACTTGTGAAAGCAGCAGGCTTTGAGGACTGTGTTGTTTATCTTGACGGTGACAACGCAAATATCGTTGTAAAGACCGACAGCGACGGGCTTGTTGCAAGCGAAGCGGCACAGATAAAAGATATCCTCCTTAGCGAAGTTTCAGTTGCAAATGAAAACATCAGAATTTATGATGTAGAATAAAATTTGTCAGCAAATAAAAAAAGTCCTTCAAAATACTTGTAACCTATTGATTTTTATGATATAATGGTTATAAGTATAGATTGAAGGATTTCTTTTTTATATCTAAAAAGGGAGGCTTGGATAAATATGAATGATGTTTCAAAGAAAGTAGAAAAAAGCCTGCACATAAGTCAGGACGTTATAGCGCAGATCGTTACAAACTCTGTTAATGAAATAGAGGGCGTTTATGGTATCGCTCCTGTTATGAAGACTCCACGTCAGCTCTGGTTTAGACAGGAAAATTTCGGCAATATCAGGATAGGTCTTGTTGACGATGTGCTGTCAGTGTCTATAGGTATAATACTTTGCCGTGGAGCTAAGGCGGTTTCCGTTGCCGAGGAGATACAGGATAAAGTAAAAAGTGCAGTTCAGAATATGCTTGGACTTACAGTTGCAAAGGTAAATGTGACCATATGCGGAGTTGACCTTTCGGAAAAGGAATAGGATTCAGACAAATATAAGATGAAGGAAGTGTTTTTGTGCCAATTAAAAGGCGTGAAATAAGAGAATCAGCATTTTTGCTGATATTTGAGAAAATGTTTAGACAGGACGATGAGCTTGACGATATTTTCATGTCTGCCATGGAAGTGAACGAGATTATCGTAAATGATGAAGTTAAAAAGCTCGTGGAAAATGTTTGCGAAAAGCAGGACGAGATCGACAGCATAATCAGCAAGTTCAGCAACAAGAGAACTGTTGAAAGAATACCTAAAATAAATCTTGCAATACTCAGACTTGCTATTTACGAGGCAATATATGAGGAGAACGTTCCTGTGAACGTTGCCATAAGCGAGGCTGTGGCTCTTGCAGGAAAATATGCCCTCGAGCCTGACGTTTCATTTGTAAACGGTGTGCTTGGCTCATTTGCAAAGGAACAAGAGGAAAAGCAGTGAGTTTTGTACTCGGAATAGACACAAGCAATTATACCACTTCATGTGCACTGCTTGATACTGCGGATATGAGCATCAGGTCATGCAAAAAACTTCTTCCTGTCAAGCAGGGAGAGCGAGGGCTAAGACAATCCGACGCTGTGTTTCACCATACGAAACAGCTTCCAGAACTTATGAAACAGCTTTTTGATAAAAGGTATGATTTAAGTGCAGTTGGGTATTCTTATGCACCAAGGTGTGCAGAGGGTTCGTATATGCCTTGCTTTCTTGTTGGAGAAAATGTTGCACAAGCTGTGTCACTTGCCTGTGGAGCTGACCTTGAAAAGACTTCGCATCAGGTGGGACATATACTTGCGGCACTTTATTCCTGCGGAAAGCTGGATATGCTCAGTTCTGATAAGCCTTTTGCGGCTTTTCACGTCAGTGGTGGCACTACAGATCTTCTTTTGTGCGAGCCTGACAAGGCTAAGTTGATAAATATAACTCAGATCGGCGGAAGCCGTGATCTTAAAGGCGGACAAGCCATAGACAGAACAGGCGTAAGGCTTGGGCTGTCTTTTCCATGTGGTAAAGAGCTTGAAAGGCTTGCGTCTGAAAGCGAACATAAAATAAAGCCAAAAGCATCAGTTGATGGGCTTTATTGTTCACTTTCCGGAATAGAAAATCAGTGCATGAAGCTTATAGACGAGAGCTGTTCCGTGGCTGATGTTGCGGCATACTGTATTGATTGTGTGTGCCTTGCGGTGGAGAAAATGACAGTTAATCTTCGCCATGAGTATAAGGATATACCTATTATATATGCAGGCGGTGTGATGTCTAATCGCTTTATAAAAAGCAAGCTTGAAAAGTACGGCAGCTTTGCTGAGCCTGAGTTTTCAAGTGATAACGCAGTGGGCGTTGCGGTCTATGCTGCAATCAGGAAAGGGAAGATCAAAATATGAGTTCAGTTATCACTGTTTCTCAGCTAAACAGATATCTTGCTTCAAAACTTCGGTCTGACCTTAAGCTGAAAGGCATTGCTGTCAAGGGCGAGATATCCAATTTTAATATACATTACAAATCAGGTCATGCCTATTTTACGGTAAAGGACAGCAGTTCTGCACTTAAAGCTGTTATGTTTTCAAGCAGTGTTTCAAGGCTTAAATTCGTGCCTGAGGACGGCATGAGCGTGCTTGTTATGGGCAATATAGAGGTCTATGAGCGTGACGGTGTTTATCAGATAATAGCTACGGAGATAGCACCTCTTGGTGTGGGCGTTATGCACGTTCAGCTCGAACAGACCAAGAAAAAGCTTGAAAAAATGGGCGTATTTGATGTGAACAAAAAAAAGAAAATACCCCTTGTTCCAAAGAAGATAGCTGTTGTTACGTCGCTTACTGCGGCGGCTTTGCAGGATATAATCCATATAGCTGAAAGGCGTTACCCTGTGTGCAATATCGAAGTTTATCCTGCACAGGTACAAGGTGCGACAGCGGCACAAACTATATGCAAAGCTTTGTCGGCGGCTGATAAGAGCGGTGCAGATACCATAATTTTAGCTCGTGGCGGTGGCTCTAGCGAAGATCTTATGGTGTTCAATGACGAGGCTGTGGCGTTGGCTGTTTACGCCTGCAATACACCTGTGATATCGGCTGTAGGTCACGAAACTGACACCACTCTTGCAGACTATGCCGCAGATATGCGTGTGCCAACTCCGTCAGCGGCGGCTGAGATTGCTACCCCTGACAAGGCGGATATACTTAATGCTGTGAGGCTTTTAAGGCAAAAGCTTGACAAGGCTATGGAGCTTAAACTTGATAAGGCTGTGTCACAGATAGAAAGCTGTGATAAGCTTTTGAAATTATATTCTCCTGAAAAGAAATTAGAGCAGAGCGAAAAAGCAGTGTGCGACCTTGAAAAAAGGCTGTCGCAGATCATGGAACGCAGGTTTGAAAAGCTGTCAGTTAAGCTTGACGGCTATGTTTCTTCTCTGAATATGCTTAGTCCGTTCAATATTCTGGGCAGGGGATATGCTATCGTTCAGAAAGACGAAAGCGTTGTCGACAGTGTATCAATGCTGAACGTTGGCGACGAGGTAGACATAAAGCTGTCAGACGGCAGTGTATCTGCTAAAATAACATTTGTCAAATGAAAGGCTGTTTAAAATGACTTTTGAAGAAAATCTTACAAGACTTAATGATATAGTTGGTCAGCTTGAAAATGACAAGCTTCCTCTTGAGAAAGCTTTGGAACTTTATAAAGAGGGGATAGATCTGTCGGTCGAATGCAAAAAAAGCCTTGAAAGTGCAAAGCTTTCCGTAAAGGCTATGAACGGAGATAATAGCGATGAATGATATGAACAAAGCCACACTTGATTATTATGTGGAACTTATAGATAATAAACTGCTGGAGCTTACCCACTCAAAGCCTGAGCTTCAGGGTCAGGTAGTTGAGGCTATGGAGTATTCTTTGCAGGCAGGGGGCAAAAGGCTCAGACCTGTGCTTATGCTTGAATTTTGCCGTATGTGCGGCGAGCGTCAGCCTGAGAAGTATGCAGAGATAGCTTGTTCTATTGAACTTATACACACTTTTTCTCTTATACATGACGATCTGCCCTGTATGGACGATGATGATTACAGACGTGGAAAGCCCTCATGTCATAAAGCTTTTCCTGAAAATATCGCACTCCTTGCAGGCGATGCACTAAACACTCTTGCTTTTGAAGTGATTGCCAACAGTGCCATGAACGGTGTTATATCTGCCGACAAGGCTGTTATGCTTATCTCTGTTCTGGCAAGAGCAGTAGGCACTGACGGCATGATAGGCGGTCAGGTGATAGACCTTAAATATGAAAATAAAGAAATAGATGTTGATACACTGAATATTTTGCAGACCTGCAAAACAGGCGCACTTATTGAAGCCGCTTGTGTAATGGGCGTTATTCTCGGCGATAAGCTTGAGGCTATCCCATTTGCGGCAGATTATGCTCAGGCAATGGGCAGAGCATTTCAGATAGTTGACGATATCCTTGACGTAACAGGCACTTTTGAGGAGCTTGGCAAGCCTATCGGCAGTGACAGCGAACAGCATAAAAACACATATGTATCCCTTCTTGGACTTGACAAGTCAGAACAGATAGCAAAACAACTGACAGTTCAAGCACTGGGTCATCTTAAATATTTTGAGGATAGCGTTTTCCTCACAGAGCTTACATCTGATATGCTTACAAGAAGAAGTTGATAAAAAGATTGGAGATCTAGATATAATGTCGGAAATAAAAAAGCCTGATATTTATAAAATGAATTTGCCTGCCGACCTGAAAAAGCTTTCCACTGCGCAGTGTGAGGAGCTTTGCGGTGATATAAGGAAAATTCTTATAGATACGGTTTCAAAAAACGGCGGTCATCTTGCGTCAAATCTTGGTACTGTGGAGCTTACAATGGCTATCCACAGAGTTTTTGAATCACCTAAAGATAAAATCGTCTGGGACGTTGGTCATCAGGCATATACACATAAAATACTTACGGGTAGACTCAAAGAGTTTAAAACTCTCAGACAGGAAAACGGTATTTCGGGTTTTTGCAGACCTGACGAGTCAGTGCATGACGCTTTTATAAGCGGTCACAGCTCTACGTCTGTTTCTGCTGCGCTTGGGATCGCCACAGCAATGAAGCTGAGTGGTGATAAAACTCACCATGCTATTGCTGTAGTCGGTGACGGTGCTTCAACAGGTGGCGAGCTTTACGAGGGACTTAACAATGCAGGCAAAAGTGATACAAATATCATCGTTATCCTCAACTACAATGAAATGTCTATCTCAAAAAATGTTGGCGGAATGGCAAAATATCTTTCCTCCATGCGTACAAAAGAGAGCTATCAGCGCACAAAGGGCAGAGTAGAGAGAATGCTTGATAAGACGCCTGTTATAGGTAAACCTGTGAAAAATGCCGTTCGTAACTCCAAAAATGCGGTCAAGAACATGATACTTCACAGCACCATGTTTGAAGATCTTGGCTTTCACTATATTGGACCTATCGACGGACACAATCTTGAAGAACTTGAACAGGGACTTATGGCTGCAAAGGCAGTAAACAAGCCTGTTTTTGTTCATGTGAATACTATAAAAGGCAAGGGATATGCTCCTGCAGAAGCTAACCCGGGAGAGTTTCACGGGGTCGGCTCCTTTGAGATAAAAACGGGCAATCCCGACGTCGTACTTTCTGACAGCTTTTCTTCTATAATGGGAAAAGAGCTTTGTGAAATGGGAGAAAAGAATAAGCGTCTTTGTGCAGTCACTGCGGCAATGAAATACGGCACGGGGCTTCAGTATTTTGCGAAGCGTTTTCCTGAACGCTTCTTTGATGTAGGCATTGCCGAAGAACACGCAGTTACTTTCTGTGCTGGGCTTGCTTCTATGAACTATGTACCTGTTTTTGCTGTGTACTCATCGTTTTTGCAAAGGTCATACGACCAACTTATCCATGATATGGCAATAGGAGGTTGTCATGCAGTTATATGCGTTGACCGCGCAGGTATAGTCGGTGATGATGGTGAAACACATCAGGGAATTTTTGATGTTTCTTTTCTTACCTCTGTGCCAAATATGAGGATATACTCCCCGTCTAATTATGACGAACTCAGGCTGTGCCTGCATAAAGCTGTTGAGGACGACAGTGGCATTTGCGCTGTGAGATATCCAAGGGACAGGGATCAATCACTGTATGATACATCTGATCCTGTTTCAACTTACGTTTATCGTCATATAGAGGGCGCAAAGGTTCTGCTTGTTACATACGGCAGGCTTGCAAATGATCTTTTTACAGCTATAGAAATACTCAGAAATCGTGATATAAAGTGCGATATTATTAAGCTCGTGAATATTTTCCCTATAGACAATGAGGTGGTTGATATAATGTCAGCCTACGATGCTGTGCTGTTCTTTGAGGAAGCTTATTACTGTGGAAGTATTTCAGAGAAGTATGCTTCTATCTGCCCAAATGTGGCTCAGTTTGCTATTGACGGTTTCGTGAAGCACGGAAAATGTGATGTGCTACTTGACGAGCTTGGTTTTTCAGCAGAGAAAATGGCTGATACAGTTGAGGGCTTTTTGAAAGATGAGTGAAAGACTTGATGTGTATATAGTTACGAACTGCGGCGTAAAAAGCCGAGAACGTGCCAAGCAGCTTATAAAAAATGGATTTGTGTCGGTAAACGGCAAGGTCTGCGTCAAGCCTTCTATATTGGTTGATGAGAACGACGGGGTGAAATGTAGGCCTGACGATATGAAGTTTGTCGGCAGGGGCGGACTTAAGCTTGAACACGCCTGCAATGTTTTCGGGCTTGACTTAACAGGTAAAGTTTGTGCAGATATCGGTGCTTCAACTGGGGGATTTACTCAGTGTATGCTTGAACATGGCGCAGAATTTGTCTATGCGGTGGACGTGGGTCACGGACAGCTTGATGAAAGTTTGTGCAATGACAGCAGGGTGAAAAACTGTGAGGGCGTGAATGCACGATATCTGACAGCGGATTTTTTTGACAGACCTGTGCAGTTCATAAGTGGTGACCTTTCGTTTATTTCTCTAAAACTTGTTATAAAATCCCTTTGCGATTGTCTTTGCGATGGCGGCGAAATGGTTCTTCTTATAAAACCTCAGTTTGAGGCTGGCAAGCAGGCTCTCAATAAAAAGGGTATCGTCAAAGATCGTAAAGACCATGTGAGAGTGATAACCGAGCTTCTTGGCTGTTTTCGAGCAGAGGGGCTTGCGGCTGAAAAGATAACAATTTCACCTGTTAAGGGCGGCGACGGCAATCTTGAATATCTTATTCTACTTAAAAACGCTGACATGACGGCTGACAAGCTTGGTCAGCTCAATATAAAAGAATTTGTGAACGAAGCTTTTGATAGCTTCAAAGACTAAACGCAAGAGTGGTAATATTATGAAAATCTATCTTTATCCAAATCTTGATAAAACTCATTGCTTTGAGTATACGACCGCAACATATGAAAGGCTGCACAAAAATGGTGCAAAACTTTTTATGGATAGATGCTATAAGCACGTTTTCGGAAAGCTCGATATCACTTTCTGTAGCGAAGACGAGTGTGTAAAGCAGTGTGATATGATTATTGCGATCGGTGGTGACGGAACGATACTCAAATGCTCTCTTAAGGGCTGTGAGTTTGAGAAGCCTATACTTGGCATAAACTGTGGCAGACTCGGTTTTATGGCCTCTCTTGAACATTCACAGCTTGAATTGCTGGACAAGCTTTTTTCTGGAGAATATACCCTCAGCCGCCGAATGATGTTAAACGTAAATGTCGAATGTGGCGGTGAAAATAAGTCATATACTGCGCTTAATGACGTTGCAGTAACAAAAGCTGACGATTGTAAGATAGCCGATTTTGAGGTATCAAAAAACGGCAGACTTATTTCTTCACTTCGTGCAGACGGCGTTATACTTTCTACAGCCACAGGCTCAACAGCCTATTCAATGTCAGCAGGCGGACCTATAATCGAACCTGAAATGAAGTGTATAGAGTTCACACAGATATGTGCTCACTCGCTTTTTGCAAGATCTATGATACTTTCAGAGGACAGCGTTATGAAAGTCAAGTGTCACACTAACAGTGGCTCTCACGCAATCGTCAGCGTTGACGGTAATAATGTTTTCAGACTTTCGGCAGAGGACACTGTGATAGTATCAAAGTCAAAGTATTTTGTTGAAATCATAGATATAAGCGGCGGCAGCTTTTTCTCGTCAATAAACAAAAAGCTTATGCAGCCGTTGAAGGAATCAGCGGAGGACGGCATATGAAAAATCAGCGTCAGAATTTGATAATGCAGATTGTCAAAGACGAAAATATCGGCACTCAGGAGGAACTTCGTGAAGCGCTTAAAAGGCATGGTCTGAAAGTCACTCAGGCAACAGTTTCAAGGGATATAAAAGAGCTTTCCCTTGTAAAGACCATTGGTTCAGACGGCAATTATAAATACAGCCTGCCTGCACTCAAAAAAGATATTGCAGAGCAAAACAATGGTATTTTTGGCATAATTTCAGACGCCGTTGTGTCAGTGGATCATGCGCTTAACACTGTAGTTGTGAAATGTCATACGGGCATGGCACAGGCGGTGTGTGCAAAGCTTGACAAGTTAGGGCTTGACAATGTTGTGGGAACGCTTGCAGGTGACGACACGATATTCATACTTATGCGGACAGAAAAAGATGCGTCCCATATGGCAGAGGAACTGAGATCCTCTATTATTTCTTAAACAGCAGAGGAATGATCTAAAATGTTAAGTGAACTTTATATTGAAAATCTTGCCGTGATTGAAAAGGCAACTATAGATTTTTCTGATAAGCTTAATGTTTTCACAGGCGAAACGGGAGCAGGTAAGTCTATACTTATAAATGGAATAAATGCTATCCTCGGTCAGCGTGTCACTAAGGATATTGTGAGAACAGGCACGGACAAGGCTGTTATTTCAGCGTTGTTTACTGACATTGGGGACAATGTTTTGCAGGTACTAGACGAACTTGGCATAAGCGCAGAAGACGGACAGCTTTTTCTTACCCGTGAGATACGTTCAGATGGTGGAAGCGTTGCAAGAGTCAACTCGAGAGCGGTGAACGTTTCCGTACTTAAAGCTATCGGAGAAACGCTTGTAACTATCCATGGACAGCACGACAATCAGATACTCATGGCTCCTGAACGTCATATAGAGATACTTGACAGCTATGCCGAATCGGAAGCTCTTATAGAAGATTATCACAGCTCTTTCAGAGAGCTTCAAAGCATTGCAAAGAAGATAAACAAGATAAAAACTGAGCAAAGCAAAAAAGAGTTTCGCATGGCTGAGCTTGCTGATATTGTTGAGGAGATAAATGCGCTCAACATTCATGAAGGCGAGGATAAAGAGATAGAAGCAGAGCTTAACATCTCTAAAAATGCTGTTGCAATCTCTGAGGCTCTTTATATGGCAAAACAACTTCTTTCGGGCGATGATGACACAGATGGTGCAGTGGAGATGACGCAGAGAGCTTCAAAATCGGTTGAGGGATATACTGATATAATGACTGAGATATCGCCTATATATGACAGACTTAGTTCTGCGGCTATTGAAATGGAGGATATTTCTGAGGAGATAGGCTCACTTCTTGACAGCCTCGATATCGACCCGAAACGTTATGATTACCTTAATCAGCGTTCTGATGAACTCAGGCGTATCATGAAGAAATATGGACCTGAACTTGATGATGTACTGACTACTCTTGAAAATTCACAGAATGAGCTTGATGAACTGAGCGGAGCAGAGCAGAGCTTAGACGAGCTTAATAAAGAAAAGGAAAGACTTCTTGCGGAGGTATCAAAGAAAGCCAAAGCACTTTCAGACCATAGAAAGAAAGCAGGAGAACGGTTTGTTTCTCAGGTAACAGAGGAGCTTGAATTTCTCAATATGCCAAAGGTCAAGCTGGTGGTTCAGCAGAAAACAGGCAAGCTCACCATAAATGGCATGGATAGCATAGAGTTTCTTATTTCTGCAAACCTGGGCGAAGAGCCAAAGCCTATTGCGAAGATCGCTTCAGGCGGTGAGCTTTCAAGAATAATGCTTGCACTGAAAAACGTAATTGCAGAAAAGGACAGTATCGGCACGCTGATATTTGACGAGATAGACACAGGAGTAAGCGGCAGAGCGGCTCAGAAGATAGGTATAAAGCTGAAACAGATATCTCGCCTTAGGCAAGTTCTTTGTGTGACCCACCTTGCCCAAATGGCTGTTATGGCGGATAATCATTTGCTTATTGAGAAAAATATACAGGGCGACAGGACAGTTACAACTGTTAGAACTCTCGATCATGAGCAGAGAAAGTATGAGATAGCAAGGATAATGGGCGGTGAAAATATCACAGAGCTTATGCTTGAAAATGCTGAACAGTATCTTAAAGACGCTGACAATATGTAACACAAAGTCCCTGATGATTGCGGGGACTTTTTTTGTGAACGTACATTTATTATTTATTGTTGTAAAATTCATAGTAATGTGGTATAATAATAATCGGTAGGTGATTATTTGAAACTTGAACATATAAACGTCAAAGAAGCCGTGAGATATATGGGAATGGGCAATAACAAGCCAGACGAACGCACGGCTTTGTTGATAGATGAATGTGAAAAAGAGCTTTTGAAGGTCATTGAGCCTAAATTTGTGTACAGAGTGTTTGATGTCGCTCATAAAGAGAACGGTGTTGAGGTCATCGGTACTCCGTTGTTTCTTGGCGGCAATGATATATGCAGACACCTTGAGGGGTGCAGTAAATGCGTGCTTTTTGCAGCGACTATTTCTTCGGGCGTTGATAGAAAGCTTCGTGCTTATGAAGCAGAGGATATGGCTAAAGCTATGATAGCGGATTGCCTTGCAAGTGCGGCTGTGGAGCAGGTATGCGATATAGTTGACAACACTGTGAAAGAAAAGCTCAGCGGATATAATCAGACATGGAGGTTTTCTCCTGGTTATGGCGATCTGCCTATCAGCGTGCAGAGAGTTTTTCTTGACGTACTCAATGCGCAGAAATTTATCGGGCTTAATGCAACTGAAAATAATATACTGACGCCGAGAAAGTCTGTTACGGCGGTAATCGGATTGTCAAAAAATGAAATATCAAAAGGCAGACGTGGTTGTGCCTGCTGTAATATGAGGGAAGTCTGTCAATTCAGAAAAAGAGGAGATCATTGTGGATTTTAGAACATTACTTAAAACAAAAGAATTTGTCATACTTGACGGAGCAATGGGTACGATGCTTCAGGCAAAGGGACTTGAAATGGGTGGCACTCCTGAAGCCCTTAACATAGACAAGCCTGATTGGCTGGTGGACATACACCGCCAGTATATAAACGCAGGCTCAGACATTGTTTACGCCAACACTTTCGGTGCAAACAGACACAAGCTTGAAAAGTGCGGATATACTGTCCAGCAGGCTATCCCTGCGGCTATAAAAAATGCAAGAAAAGCCTGTGAGGGTACTGATACCTTTGTTGCTCTTGATATCGGACCTATCGGACAGCTTCTAGAGCCAACAGGAACGCTCACTTTTGAAGAAGCTTACGATATTTATAAGGAGCAGATACTTGCAGGAGCTGACGCAGACCTTATCGTTTTTGAAACAATGACAGATCTCTATGAACTTAAAGCGGCTGTTCTTGCGGCAAAGGAAAACAGCGATCTTCCTATAGTCTGCACAATGACTTTTGAGGAAAATATGCGTACATTTACGGGCGTTGCCATAAGCTCCATGGCTTTGACTTTGGAGGGTCTGGGCGTTGACGCAATCGGTGTGAACTGCTCTTTAGGACCAAAGGAGCTTTATCCTGTTGTGGAGGAGCTTTGCAAGTGGACAAATCTCCCTGTTGTAGTAAAGCCTAATGCAGGACTTCCTGACCCTGTTACAAATGAATATAACTGTTCACCTGAAGATTTTGCGGAGTTTGCAGAAAAGCTTATCCCATTGGGAGTTAAGGTGCTTGGAGGTTGCTGCGGAACTAACCCTGAGTATATCAAAAAGCTGGCTGAAATGCTCAAAGGCAAGAAGCACGTCAGCGTGCATAATGATATCCCTGCCGCTTGCTGTTCACCGACACATACTGTAGTTATAGACCAGCCAAGAATAATCGGTGAGCGTATCAATCCTACTGGCAAGAAGCGTTTTAAAGAAGCACTGCTTGCAAACGATATTGACTATATCCTTGGTCAGGCTATCGAGCAGATACACGCAGGTGCGGATATTCTTGATGTAAATGTTGGTCTGCCGGGAATTGACGAAAAGAGTATGATGGTCAAGGCTGTAAAGGCTTTGCAGGGCGTTGTCGATGTGCCTTTGCAGGTGGATTCAACTATACCTGAGGTGCTTGAAGCGGCTCTGAGGGCTTATAATGGCAAGCCTATCGTCAATTCTGTAAACGCTGAGGACAGCTCCATTGAAAATGTTCTTCCTCTTGTAAAGAAATATGGTGCGGCTGTGGTAGGTCTTACTCTTGATGAAAACGGCATACCAAAGAGTGCTGACAAGAGATTTGAGCTTGCTAAAAAGATACTTGACAAGGCGCTTGAATACGGCATTAGAAAAGAAGATGTGTATATAGATTGTCTTACTCTTACCGCTTCTGCGGAGCAGGAAAATGTTATGCAGACAGTAAATGCAGTGGAACGAGTAAAGAACGAGCTTGGACTTAAAACAGTTCTCGGTGTATCGAATATCAGCTTTGGTCTGCCTAGCAGAGAGATAGTTAATCACAACTTTCTTATGATGGCGCTCACAAAGGGTCTTGACCTGCCGATAATGAATCCTAATATTGATTCCATGACGGCAACTGTTCGTGCCTACAAGCTTCTGACAAACATTGATAAAAACTCTGTTGACTTTATTTCTCACTACGGTGGCGAGAAAAAAACTGCTCCTGCCGCAACAGGCGCAAAAGCTGAGATAGACTTGCCGTATGCTATCGAAAACGGTCTGAAGAAAGAAGCAGCTGACCTTACTGCAAAGCTTTTGCAGGAAACAGAAGCCATGAACATTGTCAATGATATGCTTATCCCGGCACTTGATAAGGCTGGTGCAGAATTTGAAAAGGGCAAGCTTTTTCTGCCGCAGCTTATCCAGACAGCAGGCACTGCACAGGCTTGCTTTGAGGTAATAAAAAATTACATTCTGTCAACGGGTGAAAAAAGCGTTTCTAAGGGCAAGATAATCCTTGCAACAGTAAAGGGTGATATCCACGATATCGGCAAGAACATTGTAAAGGTACTTCTTGAAAACTATGGTTATGACGTTATTGACCTTGGCAAGGACGTTGACTATCAGACAGTAGTTGATTGTGCAATAGAAAATGACGTACATCTTATCGGTCTTTCTGCGCTTATGACAACAACTCTTGTGAGCATGGAAAATACAGTTAAGCTTCTTCGTGAAAACAATGTTGACTGCAAGATAATAGTAGGCGGTGCGGTGGTAACGGCTGACTATGCAGAGCAGATAGGCGCTGACTATTATGCAAAAGACGCAAAAGAGTCGGTAGATATCGCAAGAAAATTTTTCGGAAACTGAATAAAATAACTATGACCTCCCATAATCTGAACAACAGATATTTATGGGAGGCCATTTTTAATGAAAAAGTTTGTTACAGCTATCATCATTTCATTTGTCGTTACAGTAAGCTCTGCAGGCATCAAAGCCGCTGCTTTTTCCTCATCAAACCTTGGGGCAGCGTTCGTTTTGAGCAATGTTATGTCAGATGAAAAAAACGATAAAAATGGCAGTGGCATAACTGTT
Organism: Ruminococcus sp. CAG:57; assembly: GCF_000435935.1. Lineage (NCBI taxonomy): Bacteria > Bacillati > Bacillota > Clostridia > Eubacteriales > Oscillospiraceae > Ruminococcus > Ruminococcus sp. CAG:57. Next base: position 30,844 of record NZ_FR890695.1, read on the forward strand.
ATAGACGGCAATAGGGAAGATATAAAGTTTTCTTTTAAAATAGCCGAGATAATTAAAAGCCTTTTTAGATAAGTGTACATTTATTTGTACTTGTATCAAAAGTACGATTGACTTTTGAGCCTTGCCGTGTTATTATATAAATATCAATCATAACGGAGGCTCATTCAATGGTAACAGTTATAAGCGGTGGCTCTCACAGTGGACGTGACAAAGTTTTCATAGATAAGATCAAGTCTGCTGTAAAAAACGGCGAGCAGGTCATGGTCATAATACCAGATCAGTTTTCTTTTGAATATGATAAAAAACTGTATGAACACCTTGGTGCGGCAGATTTCAACGTCATACAGACTGCAGGCTTTAACCGTATCGCTGAGTTCACAGAGAAGCTTTATGGCGGTAGTGCAAAAGAAAATGCCGATGATAACGTCCGCACTATTCTTATGTATAAGGCTGTCAGACGTCTTAAGCAGACCAAGGATATCCGCTTTTATAAAAAGAGTCTTGAAAAGGGCAGTTTCTTAGCCGAACTTAATGAACTTGTGAGCCAGTTTCGTGAAAGCGGAATAACACCACAGGATCTAGCTCTTGCTGCTGAGAAGCAGAGCGGCTCTCTTGCCATGAAACTTTTTGATATTTCAAGACTTTATGATTTTTACATGGATGAGCTTGAAAAGGCAGGAATGCAGGATACACTGTCTGCAATGGCAAGAAGTGTGGATCAGGTCAAGGAAAACGGATATTTCCGTGGAATGACAGTTTTTGTTGACGCTTTCAACGATTTCTCTTTTGATGAACTTAAAATGCTTGACGCTTGTATCGCACAATGCAAGAGTATAACGTTCTCTCTATGTATCGACAATGAAAGCATTAGAAGATATTCAAATCACCCTTTTGCTGATACTCTTAAAACGTTGCAACAGATAACAGATATTTCCGCTGATCATAATTACAAGGTCAACACCATAGAGTGTCACAACAGTTCATTCAAAGCCCCTGAACTAGAATATATCAGCAAAGAGATTTACAACACCTGCAAAAAGCCATACATCGGAAAGTGCGAAAATGTTTCTGTTATATCAGCAACGGATATTTACGAAGAAAGTGAATTTGTCAGTGGAAAGATATGGGAACTTGTCAGAGGAAAAGGCTATAAATTCAGTGACATAGCTTTGCTTGCAAGAAACCTTAAAGATTGTGCTTCCGTTTTTGAGGGTACGTTTGACAGATATGAGATACCATATTTTTCAGACTGCAGTGACAGTGTTTCTTCATCATCTCTGGTGAGGTATATGAACTCGCTTTTCAAGTGCTTGCTTTCAAGAAAGTATTCCACGGACAATATTTTGAAATACATAAAATCGCCGCTTTTTCCAATGCTGAATATCGAGATATCAAATCTGGAAGACTATTGCATACGCTGGAGCGTTGATGGTGATATGTGGCTCAGTGATTTTACTGTTGCAGGTGATCTCAGCGAAAAACAGCTTGAAAAAATAAACTGCTCAAGACGAAAGATAATCGAGCCTTTTGAAGCATTTAAAAGCAAACTTGTTAAAGACGTTACAGCAGGGGAACTGTGCCGTGGGCTTTATGATCTTCTTGGCAGCATTGAGCTTTCTCAGCAGACCTTTTCTGTAGTAAAAAAGGCAGGAACTTCGGATAACGAAACTCAGCTTGAAATGGCAAGAGGATTGAAACAACTTTGGAACTCTGTTCTTTCGGCTATCAAATCCGTCTATGACTGCATGAATGACGAAGTTATCTCCCTCCGACAGTTTTATGAGCTTTTCAAGCTCATGCTTTCGCAAATGAGTGTTTCACGTCCTCCGCAGAAACTTGACTGCGTAAGGATATGCGACCCGAGCCATTCAAGGCTTGAGGGCGTAAAGGCTGTCTTTCTTGTTGAGGTGAACGACGGCATATTTCCTGCGACTTTAAGCTCTGGTGGACTTATCACAGAAAATGAAAAAATGATATTAGAGGGAAGCGATATTCATATCTCACACAGCGCAAGAAAATCTTTTCAGACAGAGAAGCTTGTGTGCTACAACGCTTTTACCCTTGCAGACGAAAAGCTCTATGTGCTTTATTCAGAATCTGACCTTGTAGGAGAAGCTCACCACCCCTCTGCACTTGTTTCCGAGCTTAACGGAATGTTTGGCAAAATCAATACCAAAGCTCAGGATGTGGGGCTTGATTTTTACTGCACTTCTTTCAGGACAGCTTACTATAAATATATGGAACATTCCCGAGATAAAAACGCTACAGTTTCTGCGATTAGGTCTGTGTTGGGGTTATCGCAGGAATATGCCGAGAAACTTATGCGAACAAAGAATCTTCATGAAAACGGTGACTATAAGCTTGACGAAAAGACAGCAGAAAAGCTTTTCATGTCAGAACAGCCTGCAAAGGTCTCGCCTACTCAGCTTGATACATATTATAAATGCCCGTTCAATTATTTCTGCAAGTATGGTCTTGGTCTTAAAACTGTCAGAAAGGCAGACATCGACGGGCTTAACAGGGGACTTATCATTCATCAGCTTCTTGAAAAGATAATGCGTAAAGGTGATGACGGCACAGGCTTTGACAATGCTTTCCTTACTCTCTCAGATGATGAGATAAAAGAGTATATCCACAAAAACGTTACCGAATATATAAAGGAAAGCCTTGGTGGAATGTTCGGAAAATCTCCGTCATTTGTATTTTTACAGGAGCGTATGGAAAGCAATATCCTGCATATCATTCGTTTTATGCAGAATGAGCTTCTTCACTCAAAATTCAGACCTGCGCTTTTGGAATACAAAATAGACAAGTCCGAAGGAGAAGACAGACTAATCATAGACGTAAACGGCAGAGATAAGATAATCCTTACGGGAATTATCGACAGAGTTGACGTTTTCGAGGACGAGAACGGTGAAAAATATGTGAGGATAATCGACTATAAAACAGGCTCTATTGACCTTAAATATTCAATGCTCTACAATGGCCTTAATTTGCAGATGTTCGTGTATCTTACCGCTTTACTTGAAACCAAAAATCCAGTGAATATAGACGGTGGATTGAAGCAGGCTGGTATCGTATACTACACGCTAGGAAACAAGCCTAAAACATACGAGCAGACAGCCGACGCTGACATAGAAGAAGCCGAGAGCAGATCACGGCTAAACGCTTTCAAGCCTATAGGAAAAGTCGTTGATATAAAGGTTGTCACTGAAGCTTTCAGCTCAGAAGAGAATTACGCCTATGCGCCTTTTAAATATTCTAAAACCAACGGCATTTCAGGCACTATTCCAGACGGCTTTTTTACAAAGCTCAGAGAATTTGCTATAGGCAAAGTGGCGCAATTTGGTGAACAGCTTTGCCAGGGAAACATTCAGGCAAGACCTGTGGCGGAAGCCTGCAAGCACTGTGATTTTCACGATATCTGCGGCAGGATAAACCAAGATGACGTTACAGACGTGAAAGACAGCGTTTATGAAGAAAAACTTATGGAAGAACTAACTGACAGAAAGGAGAAAAAATAATTGGCTGATACAAAATGGACCAAAGAGCAGGAAAGAGCCATTAGTGACCGTGGCAAGGGCATTATAGTTTCAGCGGCGGCAGGAAGCGGCAAAACCACAGTGCTTATAGAACGAATGATACAACTTCTTTCTGATGAAAAAAATAAAATACCTGCCGACAGACTTCTTGCAGTAACATTCACAAAAGAAGCCGCTTCAAGCATGAAAGAAAAACTCAGCCGTGCTTTTGACGAACAGCTTCGCCGTGACCCTGAAAACAAGTGGTTGCTTAGTCAGCAAAATCTTATCCAGCTTGCGAGGATATCTACAATAAATTCTTTCTGTCTTGACCTTGTGAAAAGTAATCTACATGAATTTGATTTTCAGGGAGGACTTGATATACTTGATGACAGTGTGCAAAATCTTATTTTGCAGGAAGCTATCACGCAGGCTTATGAAAAGCTTTGTGAAGAAGATTATGAAAGCTACAAACTGCTGAAAAACGCTTTTGCGGATAAAACTCTCAATGAAATCACCGACAATCTTTATAAATTCATGCGTTCGCTGCCGTTTTCTAAGCGTTGGAGAGCAGAGGTACATAAAAATTTTACTGATGATAAGATTTTTGACAGCTTTATAAAAGATAATATATGTGTAGCTCAAACAAAGCTGAAAGAAGCATTTTCAATGTATGAGGTTTTTGAAGAATATGCCTGCCGTAAAGAGATAGAAGGCATCCCTTTTATAAAACATATCAAAATGAATGAAACTGCCGACAGTGACAGAGAACTTCTTCATAGGTTAAGAAAGCTTCTTGAAAGCGGCGATATAGATACTATTGCTAAGTCAGATTGGAAATTCAGCACCATAAAAAGATTTCCCACAAACAAGGCTTTCAATGCATCACTTGACGATGATATTCGCATTAAGTTCAAGGACAATTATGCCTTCTGTGCATCATACAGAAACAAATATAAAGATATCGTAGCTAAAATTACCGATATGTTCAATAACACAAAACTAATCATGAAGGAAAATATGCTTGAATCTGACAGAATATTTACTGTTCTGTGCAGGGTATGCGAAGATATAGACAAGATCTCACAAGAAATGAAGCTTGAACGAAATGGCGTTACTTTTTCTGACGTTGAGATAATGGCGAGAGAATTGCTTGTAAAAGATACCGAGAATGGACCTGTTCGCACGGAGCTTTGCGAGGAAATTCGCAAAAACAAGCTATATGAGCTTATTTTCATAGACGAGTTTCAGGACGTGAATAATCTTCAGGAGCTTGTTTTCCGCTCGCTTTCTGATTCTGATAACTTGGATATCATGGGCAAAAATGTTTTTGTGGTAGGCGATATAAAGCAGGCTATATATCGTTTCAGACTCTCAAATCCTGAACTTTTCAGCAAAACGAGAAATGACGCTTCCGCACCTGAAAACAGCGAACAGCTCGAGGCTATCTTGCTAAGCAAGAATTTCAGAAGTCGTGAGTCTGTGGTTGATTTTGTAAATTTTCTGTTCCACTATCTTATGACACAGCACACAGGTCAGGTGGATTATGATAGAAATGAAGAACTTCGATACGGTGAACTTTATGATGAAAATAACAAGCCTACAGAAATAATGCTCATACCTTTTGATAAGGACTACAAAAAGACAAATGGCTATTCTGTGGAGAACAAAGTAATAGCACAAAAGATAAAGCATATGCTTGAAAACGGTGAGGAAGTCAAAGATCATGGCTCTCTAAGGCCGTGCCGTGCAGGAGATTTTTGTATACTTGTTCAAAAGAATGATGAAATTACCCTTATGGCAAAAGCCCTTGAAGAAGTAGGTCTGAAAGCATATTCTGAGGATACAAACGGATACATGAAGTCAAGAGAGATAACACTTGTGCTGAATATGCTCAGGGTAATTGACAATCCTATGAACGATATTGCAATGACAGCTATCATGATGTCGCCTATCATGGGATTTACGCCTGATGAAATGGCGGCAGTAACAGAAAAGTCAAAGAAGCCTAACAGCAAACTGAAAGACCATATCTATCAGGTGGTAGCGGCGTCAGCTTCTGCTGAGGACAGCCACGAAAAGGAAGCTACTCATATAAGTTTTAATAATAAAACATTGCAGGATAAGTGCATAGAGCTTAATAAGCTTATTAATTCCCTGCGTTATCTTTCAATGAGCATGGGTCTTGAACGGCTCATAAGAAAAATATACGACATGACCGACCTTATGGGGATCGTTTCGCTGTATCTTGATTCTGATAAAAAGCGAGCAAACCTTCGTCTGCTTCTTGAATATGCTTCATCCTATGAGCAAAATAGTCAGGAGGGCGTAACTGGTTTTCTAAGATATATCGACTCTGTGTCCTCAAATGAAAAAGCCTTTAAGCAGGCAATGACGGTAACAGAGGGCTCAGATTCCGTTTACATAAAGACCTACCATGCTTCAAAAGGTCTTGAATATCCATTTGTATTTTTATGTCAGCTTGACATACCGCTTATAAAGAAAGACAAAGGTTACTGTTCACATAACAAGCTGGGCTTTGCTTTCAGTTTTATGGATAACAGCAAACTTATGAGAAAAACTTCACTTTACTATGATAAGCTTTCAAAGGAATCAAAAGCAGAGGAAAAAAGTGAAAAACTCCGCCTGCTTTATGTTGGATGTACAAGAGCAAAAGAAAGACTTTTTGTAAGCTACGCACCGATTATTTACAGCAATACCACATATGAAAAGGTTATTGAACGTAAGGCGGGAATAGTTGACAGGCTTAGAAACATATACTCAAAGCAGGGAGATTCTCTTGAAAATGTTGTGGCGGACGCTGAAACGATGCTTGATTGGATAACAATAACGCTTGCACTTCACTCCACGGGTGATCAACTCACATCTTGGCTTGGCACTGATAATATAGCTGTCAGCGGGGACGAATATCCTGAGCCTGAGATAATATATAATGAATACGGCATTGAAAATACAGAACAGACACAGGAAGAAGATACATCTATTAACGAAATAGAAGCGGACAAAACAATGCTTAGAAATCTTCTTGACAAATTTGCATTTGAGTATGACTGGTCAGGAGTATCAACACCAGCAAAGCTTACTGTTACGGAGATAACTGCGGCTGAAAAAGAGAAGCAGACAGAGAAAACCGAACCTGAGTTTTATCCTAGTCTTCCACGGCTTGATGATGAGTTTGATAAACTATCAGCAGCGGAAAAGGGAACTTTTACCCACAAATTTATGGAGTTATCGGACTATGATAAGGCACATGAAAGCGTAAAAACAGAGCTTGAACGTCTTGTGAATCAGGGGTACTTCAGCCAGAAAGAAGCTGACGGAGTTTATGTTGAAGCACTTGAAGCATTCTTTAGATCTGATTTTTATGAGCGTGTGAAAAATTCCGATAATGTGATGCGTGAAAAGAAGTTTCTTGTTTCAATGAGCGATCTTGACTTAAGTGAAAATCTTCCTGAATATAATGGTAACAGCGGAATGCTTCAAGGTATCGCCGATTGTATCTTCCACGAGCCTGACGGATATGTTATTGTTGATTATAAAACTGACAGATTTAATGATTTGTCACAGCTCATGGGCTATAAAACACAGCTTGCACTGTATAAAGCATCGTTTGAGATGATACTCGGAGAGAAAATAAAAAGCTGTTATATTTATTCATTTTGGCTGCGAAAAGGGGTTGAAATCAAGCTCTGAATGTGATATAATGACATATAGAGAGTTTTGATAATATTTTTTTGAAATAATTTGAGAAAAGGTATTGACAAGTGGGTAAAAGTGTAGTATAATATCATGGTAAACAAAGCAGAACAATGTCCGTTCTCACCTTAAGCGCAGTTCTCTGTAGTAAAAAGGTCAACATGAATTTGCATATCAATGTGATTTTATGCGGGTACGGATCAGTTCTGTGCCCGTTTTATTTTATTTTTGGAGGTGCTGCGTCATTAGCAACAGGGAACATCAGATCAACGAAGAGATCCGTGATAAAGAACTCAGGGTCATAGACGTTGATGGAAATCAGCTTGGTATTTTAAGCGCTGACGAGGCTCTTAAAATTGCATTTGAGAAAGATCTTGATCTTGTAAAGATCGCTCCTCAGGCAACTCCGCCTGTATGCCGTATCATGGATTATGGCAAGTTCTGTTTTGAACAGACAAAGCGTGCGAAGGAAGCAAAGAAAAATCAGAAAGTTATCGAGATCAAGGAAGTTAGAATGTCATCTACGATCGACACTCATGATTTTAATGTAAAGGTCAATCAGGCTGTTAAATTCCTTAACGGAGGAGATAAGATAAAAGTTTCTGTAAGGTTCAAGAAAAGAACTTTGGCTCATCCACAGTTCGGTGAAGAACTTCTTGCAAAATTCAAAGACGCTATCTCTGAAGCCGGCGTTGTTGACAAGCCATCAAAAATGGAGGGACGCAGTCTTGTGATGTTCGTTTCTCCGAAAGTAAACAAGTAAAATAATAAGGAGGATAAATACAATGCCAAAGATCAAAACACATTCTGGTGCTAAGAAGCGTTTCAGTGTTACCGGTAGCGGTAAGGTTAAGTTCCAGCACACAAACAAAAGACACAGACTTACTCAGAAGGATCACAAGCGTAAGAGAATCCTGCGTGGTGCAGCTTATGCAGATGATACTAACATCAAGAACGTAAAGGCTCTTATCCCTTACAAATAAACGAG